>JASHXS010000124.1 GCA_030043405.1 Thermoplasmata archaeon
CCTCGGGGGTCCGGCGGGTCTCCCCGGGCAAGTGCGATAGGATGTCCTGCGCGAGCGGTCGCATCACGTGCGTTCCTCGCCGGCGGGAGCAGGGACCCCATTATAAAGCGTTGGCCGGAATCCGGCGGCGTGGAGTACGTCCGGTGGGCTCCCCACTACCGTCGGCTGGCGGACGAACTCGGGTTCGCGTTCGAGCGCGAAGAGGCGGGGGTGGCGAGCCTTCTAGAGGTGCTGCCTCCGCCCGCCCTGGAACGACCTTTGGAGCGGGTCGCGACCCGGCTCCGGGGACGGGACGTCATCGTCGTGGGGCTCGCCCCGGGGGCCGGCCCCCCACCGCTCTGGCGTCGCCCAGGGGGCGGGACGCCGGTCGCGGTCGTCGCGGCGGACGGCGCGGCCGAGGTGTGCCTGACCGCGGGACTCGTCCCCGACGTCGTCGTGAGCGACCTGGATGGTCCGATTCCGTCGGAGGTGGCGGCGAACCAACGCGGGAGCCTGGTCGTTGTCCACGCCCACGGCGATAACCGCTCCGCTATCTCCGAGTGGGTCCCGCACTTCCCCGGCGAACTCGTCGGTTCCTGGGCCGGTCCCCCGCAGGACGGCGTGATCGACGTGGGTGGATTTACCGACGGGGATCGCGCGGCGTTCCTCGCGGACCACGTCGGGGCGCATCGGATCCTGCTCTGGGGTTTCGACTTTCGCCACGTCTCGGAAGCGGACCCCGCCGCGGAACGGCGGAAGCGCGCCAAGTTGCGGTGGGCCGAGCAGCTCCTTGGGCTCCTCGCCGCGGAAGGCCACACGCCGCTCCTGTGGTGGGAGCGAGATGGCACCACGAGGCCCTACGCGGGCGGGATGAGCGGTGCGTCGACCAGGTAGACGACGTTCTGACCGTCCTCGTACACGGGGAGGAACGGGACCTCCCCCAGCCAGGCGATCGCGGCGGCGGAGAGCGGGACCGCGAGGACCGACGGGTTGAGGGCGACCCCGTTGTACATCACCGAGTCGACGGCGACCACGTCGATGGGCCGATCGACGTACGGGGTCCCGGAGCTTCGTAACTCGGCATACGCCTGCGCGGACTGGTTTGCCGTACCGGTGAAGAGGACCGGTGTCGTCGTCCACGTACAGGGATTCCCGTCCACGCCGAAGATCAGGGACGAGAGTCGGTGGTCGGTGGCCACGCTCCACTCGCTGGGGATCGCGATCCCCACCCACATCCACAGCGCCGCGTCCCCGTGCGTCAGCCCTTCCTCGAACCCCCCGAAATACGTCTGGGGCGGGTAGACGATCGCCGCGTTGGCGGCGACCAGGACCGCGAGCCCCACACAGGCGGCGACCGCCGCGCGCCGTCCGGAGTGGTGGTCGATCCGGGCCACGAGCCGGGCGGCTCCGACGGCCACGAGGAGGGCCACGGGGAGGAGCAGGTACTCGGCGTGGCGGGAGGGCGGGATCGCCTCCACGAACCCCTGGAGAGAACTCCCGAGCTCCGACGCGAACAACGTGGCGATCGCCGAAACGGCCAGGATGCCCAGCCACGTGATCGCCCAGGGGCCCATCCGCGACGTCGTGACCACGCGTCGAGTGCCCGCGCACAGGATGATCATGGCCAGCACGGGGGCGAACCACAGGATCGCCGCGGGCTGCGTCGTCTGGGTCGTCCCGGGAAGCGGAACGACGAGCAGGACGGCGATCCCACCGAAGATCCCGCCGGCGAGGAGCGCCGCGTCCCGAAGGACACTGCGGTCACTGGGGAGGCGGACCCATCGGCGACGCGGAACGTAGCGCCGGCGCCGCAGATGGATGAGAAGTCCGGCGACCACCAGGGCGATGAGCGCGCCGGCCTCGAGACCGGCGAACCCGACCAGGGAGCTGTGGGCCAGCCCGGGGAGAAGGACCTTGGAGACGAACGAGGTCGTCCCGTAGAACCAGAAGACGAAGGTCGCCGTGACGAAGCCGCCCAGGAAGACGAGCTCCCGCAGGGGGAAGCGCCGGCTCCAGAGCCCGGGCCGCCAGAGCTCGAGAAGCAGCAGACCCCCGAGGGCGCCTAGGACGAAGAAGTACGTCGACAGGTGATGGGTCACGATCAGCGCCCCGCCGCTGAGCGCGAGCGGGAAGTACCAGCGTGCATCGCGTCGGCTCTCGAGGAACATCCAGAGCGCCGCGACGGCCAGGAAATCCCCCAAGGAGGCCGGGGCGGCGTGCGCGATAGTGAAGAGCCGGGGCATCGCGACCGATCCGAGCGCGGCCCCGAGCAGCGCCGTCAGGTCGTGCGGGAAGAGCCGTCGGAAGAGCAGGAACAGGGGGAACACCGAGAGGACGGCCAGCAGGGGGATCAGGATCGTCAGGGCGCTGAACGCGTTCCAGCCGAACGCGGCCGCCCCGCCGCCCGCCACGAGGAAGATCCCCGGGAAGTCCGGGTACGCCGAGCCCCATCCGGCGTACGCGGCCCCGTGGGGGAGTCCGCCGGTTGTCAGCAGGGAGCTCGTGAGCGTGTAGTACTCGCCGGTGTCCGACCCGAACACCGCGTAGGAGAGGTACGGCTCGAGGGCGACAAAGACGAGTAGCAGCGCGACGCCGACCAGCAGGACCGCGACCTCGGGTCGCACGGGAGGGGCGGGACGTGGACCCCGGAGCCCCGACGGACCTGCCGACCGTTCCGGGAGTTCGGACGTGCCGGTGCCCAGCCGTTCCTCGGCCTAAATCGTCGCGCCGCACGCGTCCGGTGGCGCGTCTGAGGTCACCGCGACCATATCGATAAATAGGGGGGCTTGGTGCGCCCGCTCCAAGGGACCACCCGTGCCGTCCTCCCGTTCTCCGAAATCGAAGGCGAAACCGTCCAAGCCGGCCCGGCGGCCGATCAAATCCAAGCCTTCCAAGGCCACCCCGAAGAAGCCGACGGTGCCTCCCAAGACCGGGGCCAAACCCGTGACCAAGAAGGCCAGCGCCCCGGCGGCCGCCCCTCCCGAACCCATCCCGGAGATCCGACGGGCGGACGGTCGTCGCCACCTCCTCTCCCTGTCCTTCGTCCGGGACGGCGACGAATTCATGGCCCGGATGGAGACCGACTCCGGCCACATCACCGAACTGAAGAACCGCGCCCTCGACCAGTTGCTGACCCTCGTGGCCGGCGAACTCGAGGACCTCCTCGAGTAGACCCGACCTACGCGTCCGGGCCTTCGGGTGACAGCAAGCCCCGCTCCACTTCGTACGTCACACTGCGGCCTCGAAGGTCGGTGACCCGGACCACATCGACCGGTCCGGGGGACAGCCAGGACACCGGGAACTCCCGGACGATCCGCAACCCGAGCCCTCCGGGCGTGGCGAGGCGGCGCCGTGTGCCCCATCGCCCGACGACCGTGACCCCGTCCGCTCCGAAGATCACGGAGCGGGGGGCCGGGCTGACCGCCAGCAGGAAGCTCCCGGCGACGAGGACGGCGGCGACCGCCAGGAACAGTTCGAGACCCTGGATCTCGCCGGGACGGGAGGCGTTCGGCCCGGTCAGGTCGAGCGCGACCAGGACGACGGTCAGGAGGAGGACGGCCGTCGCATAGATCGAGCCGACCCGGACCGCCCGACGGGTACCGGCCCGATTGACCCGGAGCGTCGGAGCGCCTCCCCCCGGCGCCGGTTCGGCCGTCGGTTCGCGGGGCCGAGCGATCCGGACGGTTCGGGGGGCCGACATGAAGGTCGACCCCGGTACCGGGGGGCCGGGGGCATAAATCCGGCGCTGGAGCCCGCTCGCCGCCCGGGGGCCACGCGGCCCCGAGCTCAGGCTTCTAGGGCGGCGTCGACCGGCCCAGGGCCGGCCGCCGGCCCCGGCCGCGGAAGCGGTCGCGAGAGATCGACGAGCGGTACCTTCCGCGCGATCTCCTTGGCCATCGCCGAACAGGTGGAGGCCGGCACCGGCCGGTCGGTGTACCCCGGCAACGCCAGGTCATACGTAACGACCTTCTTTTCCAGGACTGTTTCCCAGACGGCTCGGAAGACGCGGTCCGCCGCTTCCTTCTCGCCCAGGTGTCGAAGCATGAGCTCGATGCACAGGATCTCGGCCACCGGGTCAGCCTTGTCCTGGCCCGCGTACTTCGGCGCCGAGCCGTGGACCGGCTCGAAGACGGCCAGCGTATCCCCGTAGAGCGCCCCCGGCGCGATGCCGAGTCCGCCGGCCAGCCCCGCGCACAGGTCGGACAGGATGTCGCCCATGAGGTTCGTGGTGATGATCACGTCGTACTCGGACGGCTTCTTCACGAGCTGCATGCACATGTTGTCGATCAGCCGCTCGTCCGCCTGGAGGCCCGGGTATTTCGCCGCCATCTCCCGGAACGCCGTCTGGAAGAGGGCCCCCGTCGTCTTCATGATGTTCGCCTTGTGGACGCCCGTGACGTGGTGCCGTCCTTCGCGGCGAGCCAGGTCGAACCCGAACTTGCAGATCCGGTCGCTGGCCTTTCGGGTGATCACGTTCACGGTCTCCGCGGCGGTATGGTCGCGGTCGACCCAGTGCTCGACGCCCGAGTACAGGCCCTCCGTCGCCTCCCGTACGACGATCAGGTCCGTCTCGGGATACCGGGTCCCTTCGCCGGCGATCGACCGAGCGGGTCGGACCGAGGCGTAGAGGTCGAGCTGCTGGCGCAGCGCGACGTTCACGGACCGGAACCCTCCCCCGATGGGGGTCGTGATGGGCCCCTTGAGGGCGACCTTGTTCTTGCGGACGGAGTCCAGGACGGCGTCGGGGAGCGGGGTCCCGCTGGCCCGGATGGCGGCCTCGCCCGCCTCCACGACCTCCCACTCGATCGACACGCCGGTGGCCGCCGCGACCAGCTGGGCCGCGCGGGTCACTTCGGGCCCGATCCCATCCCCCGGGATGAGCGTCACTCGATGCGCCATCGTACCGTCCCGGCCCGGCCGAGCGTTGGCTCCATTTAAGGAGTCGGCGACGCCGACTTGCCCGCGGGAGACGCGGCCAGCAGACCGAGCACCGCGCGGGTCACTTTGTCGCGGACCTGACTCTCGTCCGTGATCGTCGACCAGAGCACGATGACGCCGTCCCACGAGCTCTGGGAGATGTCGCTCACTTCGAGGCGAGGCGGCGCGACCACGCCTCGCGCCCCCGACGAGAGCCCGCTCAGGCTCGGAAGCACGCTCTCGACGGTCGCGGGGGTCATCGAGGTCGCGAAGGTCATCCGCACCCGGTACGCCCGGGCGCCGCCGGGCCGGGGCTGCTGGATCATGGACGAGAGCACGAGCGCGTTCGGCACCTTGGCCGTCCCTCCATGGTCGAGGCCGAGCACCGTGTAGACCAGCCCGACGTCCTCGACGATGCCCGAGTAGCTCGGGATGGTCGCCTCGTGCGGGTAGCTCGGCGCGAGTACCCCGAAATTGGAGTTGACCAGGCTGATGCGGTCGCCCGGCCGGAACGGGTTGGCCACGACGAGCAGCAGCCCCGCGAAGACGTTGGCGAGGACCGTCTGCGCCGCCAGTCCCAGGATGATCCCGGCGAAAGCGCTCCCCAGGAAGATCGACTCCGCCGAGACGCCGGCGAGGTCCGAGAGCGCCAGCGCGGCGACCGCGGCCACGAGGAGGTTCAGGAAGAGTCGGACGGTCGCCCCGTGCTGGGGTTGACCTCGCCGGACGAGCACCGCCGTGCTGGTCGCGGTGACCGCACGGGAGGCCGCGAAGGCGAGGAGGACGACCGCCCCGGCCTCGAGCAGCAGGACCTCCGTCTCGGTGAAGTCCCCCAGGACCCGGCGGTTGAACACCGTGAAGAGGATGTAGAGGGCGATGGCGAGCCCGAGCACGAGCACCAACCGGCGGAACAGCGTGCGCAGTTCGCGGTCCCCGGTAGGGGTGGACATCGGGAGGGGGGGAGCCGCGTCCCTCCATAGCACTTTTCACCGCAGGGATTGGGCGTCATCAGTATTCTAATAGTTCAAAGATTTACAACCGGCGATGTACCCCACCCCCCGACCCGAGGTGCTCGCGCGAGACTGGATCCCCCCGGTCGTCCTCGGCCGCGAAAAGGAAGTGGCCGAAGTCGTCCGACGACTCGATGCGCCGCGGCCCGCGGCCCCCCCGCCTTGGATCGTGGGAGTCTGCGGGCCCTCCGGTGCCGGATCGAGTGCGGTGGCCCGACGGGCGGCTCGGGTGACCCTCGACCGGCTTCGAGGGAGCGCCCCGGGGGTGCGCCCCCGGCTCGTCGCGGTCCGAACGGAGGGAGCTCGAGGGGCCCATGGGGTCGCGTCAGCGCTGCTGCGTCACCTCGACGAAGGGTTCGACGGTCGCGGCTTCCCGGTGGCGGAGGTGCTGGCCGGCTTCCTGCGGAGACTGCGTCGGGAGGGTCAGCCGTTCGTGGTGCTGCTGGACGATGTCCAAGTGGGCGGCCCCGACCTGGGGCCCATCCTGCGCGCGTTCGCCGCCCCCGATCGATTCCTCCCCGAGGGGGAGTTCGGTCTTCCACCGACGTGGCTCCTCTTGGCGGGCACGCCGGAGGCCTGGGGTACGGCCATTTCCGCCCTGCCCGACCCGACCATCGCGGGGCGCCCCGTGGGGCTCACCCTCTACGATGCCCCCACCCTGCGGGCCATCCTGGAGGACCGCGTCATCCGAGCGCTCGGAGGACCGTTCCCCGCCGATCGGCTCGCCGGGCTCGTCGAACGAACCGTCGCCGACGGCGGGAGTGCCCGTCGGGGGATCGACCTGCTCCGACGGGAGCTGCTGGGGACCGGGTCCGAAGCGGGGCGCGAGTGGGCGGTGCCCGGCAACCGACCGTTGCGCGTGGAGGTGGAGAGTCGAGTCGTGCGGGCGATCGAAGCCGCCACTCAGGACCGCGCGGCCCGCGTCGGCGACGTTCGCCGATTCGAAGCTCAGATCGCCGAAGCACAGGGCGCGGCCCCGCTGCCACCGACTACGCTGTGGCGACGGATCGTCCGTCTCGAGCGGGCCGGCTACGTGCGCCGGGAGATCCGACCGGGCGGGGAAGGGGGAACTCGTTCCGTGCTGCGTCTACTCTCCCCGGTGGAGGAGTGGGTCACGTCGGCTCATCGGACGGAAACTCGTCGAGCCGGCGCAGCTTGGACCGACCCGACGACGGCCGTATCACTGGGGCGGGGGCCGGAGTCGGCCACCGGGGCTCCGTGGGGGCGTCCTCCTTCCGACCGAGCTGACTGAGGACGTTCTGCGCCAACGTGGAGGAGTGCAACGCACGGGCGACCCGGTCGAGCGGGGCCTGCCGGATCGACTCGCGGTCCGGGAAGCCGGCCTTGAACAGCAGGCGAGCCCGGACTCGTCCGATCCCGCGGAGGCGGACCAGGTCGAGCAGTTCTTCCCGCGCGCCGTATTGGACCCGCAGCGACAGGTCGCTGATCGTGCGACCCAACCGCCGCTGGAAGGCCGCCGCCAGCCGGCCGGCTGCGAACAGGAGCCATTGGGCATCCTCGACCTTCGTACGGAGGTCACCGGCCCCGATCCCGAACCGCTCCGACAGTTCGAGGATCGGAACCTCGTCTATCCACGCTTCCAAGATGGTCGCGACCTTGAGGGTGGCCAGCAGTCCGTCGAGGTCGAGGTGGATCGGAGGCTCGTCGGGCTTGACGAGCAGTTCTTCCGCCTCGTCCGTGAACCGGGCCAGCAGGTCGCTCTCCTCCCCCCGCCGCAGGTAGAGCGGGGGCAGGTCCGGCGTCGCCGCGATGGCCGCGAGCAAGGCGAACGGGCCGACCCCGAGCGGGGCCCGCTCGAGCACCTGCCGGAGGACGACCGCGCTCATCGGGTCGAGGTAGAGCTCGCTCGTGAGCGAGCCGAACCGTGTCGCGTGGAGGGGATCTCCCGGCTGGAGCAGGTCGTTCTCCTCGAGGAAACGCCGGACGTTGCGGACCTTCGTCTCCAGTTCGATGAGCGGAAGGGTCCGTCCGTAGAAGGTCGCGGCAAAGAACGAGGTGAGTTCGCTCTCCGTGCGGACGGCGCCACTGGCGACGAGCGCCAGCACATGCATCCGGAGCGCCGGTTCGGCGGCCAGTCGGCTAACGACCTCTTCGGGGGGCGCCAGCAGGTACCCGTCCATCAGGCGCTCGAGGTCGTCGTCGGTACGCGCGAGCAACACCGCCTCCCCGACGGGGTCGTATCGCGGGCGACCGGCCCGCCCCAGCATCTGATGCACCTCGCCGGCGGCGATCGGGGCCTGCATCCCCAAACGGTCATCGTAGCGGGAGGTGTCCCGAACGATCACCCGACGCGCCGGCAGATTGATCCCCGCCGCCAACGTCGGCGTGGCGACCAGGGCCTTGAGCGTCCGGTCCCGGAATGCCTGCTCCACGACGCGCCGCTCCGACGGGGTCAGCGAGGCGTTGTGGAACGCCACCCCCGCCGGTAGCAGGCCATGGAGGCGCCGGAGCCCGGCCGTATCTTCATCCGACCCACTGGCGAGCTCGTCCGTCCAGGCTTGCGCCCGGCCACGCTCCTCGGTCGTGAGCAGTGGACGGACGGTCGCCATGAGCGCTTCCGCGACCTGCTCGCTGGACCGGCGACTGTTGACAAAGACCAGGGCTTGTCCCCCTTCCTGGACGATCGTACGGACCAGTCGGGGGACGGCCTCTCCCGGCGGGTCCACTTCGCGGTCGGACTGGTCAGTGAAGTGGATGCGGCCCTCCGAGTAGACACCGAGCTTGAGGGGCACGGGCCGAAAGTCGCTCGCCACATGGCGGGCGCCTAGCCACTCCGCGAGCTCGGCCGAGTTCCCGACGGTGGCCGACAGCGCGACGAGCTGGAGGTCGGGGTACGACCGACGCAACCGGGTGAGGGTCACTTCGAGGGTCGGCCCGCGCTCCGGGTCTCGCAGGAGATGGACTTCGTCGGCCACCACGACGCCCAGTCGAGCCAGCCATGGACTTCCTCGACGCAACAGGGCGTCGGCCTTCTCGCTGGTCGCGACGAGGACGTCCAGCCGGTCGAGCTGCTCGTTGGAGAGGTCGAAGTCGCCGGTCGAAAGCCCGACTTTCAGCCCCAGCTCGGCGAATCTCCCCAGCTCCTCGGCCTTCTCCTGGGCGAGGGCCCGAAGGGGGACCATGTAGAGACCGGTTCGGCCAGCCCGCACCGCACGGAGCAGGGCCAGATAGGCGACCAGCGACTTGCCGCTGGCGGTCGGGCAGGCGAGGACGAGGTTTTCTCCGGCACTCAGGGGGCCCAGCGCCGCCGCCTGGGGAGGGAACAGCGCGGAGATCCCATCCGCTTCGAGCACCCGACGGAGCGGCTCGTCGAGCGGCAGTTCGGCCAATGGTACCGGTGCCGGGGGCACGACCACCGGGGTCCGGCCTTTGGATCGGGGTCGTGAGCGAACTGGGGAAGGAGAAGGCACGCCGCCAGCAGGGGTCGGCAGTCTAAGCGCTTTGGGAGCCGGGCGACTCGAGGAGGCCCCGCGCGAGGATCCGCTCTTGGATCTCGCTCGTTCCTTCCACGATGGGAAACACGCGCGCGTCCCGCAGCAGGCGGCCCGCGGCGCCTCCCTCGAGGACGCCGGCCATCCCGGCGACATCTACCCCGGCGGATGCGATGGAGACAGCGGCCCGCGAGGCGACGAGCTTGGCGACCGAGGCGTCCCGGTCGAACGGCTCGCCCGCATCCTTGCGCCGCGCCGCCGCTCGCACCAACAGCCGGGCCGCGGCGAGCTCGGAGTACGCGCGGGCGAGCGCGACGCGCTTCCACTCCTGGTCGTCCACGTGGGCATTCCGTTGCATCTCGTCGAACGCCGCCTGGGCTACGCCCAACGCACAACTCGCGATGCCCACGCGTCCCCCCGCGAGGGCGCCGAGCGCCACGTGGAGTCCCTCCCCTTCCGATGCGAGCAGCGCCGCCGGCGGCACCTGAACACCGTCCAGGTGGAGTTCGGTGGTCTCACTCCCCCGGAGCCCCAGCTTTTCGAAACGTTGACTCACCACCAAGCCGGGGGTTCCGCCGGGGACCAGGAACGCCGAGATCCCCTTCGACCGGAGGGACGGGTCCCGAGTGGCGAAGACGAGGAGAAGGCCCGCGCTCGCGGCGTTGGAGATGAACGTCTTGGAACCGTCGAGCGCATACCCCGCGGCGTTCGCCGTGTACCGGGTGCGGAGCGACGCCGTATCCGAGCCGGCCCCCGGCTCGGTCAGGGCGAAGGCGCCGATCCGCTCGCCTCGGGCCAGGGCGGGAATCCAGGTCGACTGCTGGGCCGGCGTGCCCCAACGGGCGATCGGAAAGGCACAAACAGAGAGGTGGACCGCGACGGTGACGGCGACCGCGGCGCTGGCGTGCGAGAACTCCTCTAGCACGGCCGAGAGGTCCGCGGTCGAAGCGGGCTGTCCCCCGAAGGACTCCGGCAAGCCGAGTGAAAGGAATCCCTCTCGACCGAGGTCTCGAAGGAGCTCGTCAGGGATCCGGTCGACTCGGTCGATCTCCGTCGCCCGGGGCCGGATGACCCGATCCGCGAAGGCGCGGGCCGACCGGCGAACCGGCTCGGCCGAGTCCGCGCCGTCGTCGGTCACGCGCCTCCCATCCTTCGGCACACTTAATGCGTGGGTGCGGGTCCGACCCTCCGGCCGCCGGAGGAGGGCATGGCCGCGACCCCCACACCGAAGGATCGCTTCACCGCGCTCGACACCGTCGCGGTCGTTCGGGAGCTCCGGACGCACGCCCGGGCGCGCGTGGACAAGGCGTTCGACCTGCCCGCCGGAGGGTGGTCGCTCGCTTTCCGCGTCCCGGGGGAGGGTCGATTCGAACTCCTGCTCGTGCCCGGCCGGTATACCGCCTTTCTGCCGTTCGGCTCCGAGCGAGCGGAGGACCTCTCTCCGTTTGCGCGAGAGCTCCGCCGCCTGCTCACCGGCGCCGTCCTCGACCGCGTGACCGAGCCCGCGGGCGAGCGCTTCCTCGAGACGAGCCTCACCCGGGGGGACGCCGAGGGGGGCCTCCGACTCCTGCTCGAGCTGTTCGGCACCGGGAACGTGACGGTGGCCCTCGCCGACCGCATCGTGGCGGTCGCCCACCCCCGTCGATGGGCCCATCGGCAGGTACGGGTGGGCGCGGAGTACGCGCGCCCGCCGGCCCGGTTTGATCCCTGGACCGCCTCGCGCGAGGCCATCGAGGAAGTCCTCGGACGGTCGCGGACCGATGTCACCAGCACGCTCGCCGCTCGTCTCGCCCTCGGGGGACCGCTCGCCGAGGAGGTCGTGGCCCGCCTCGGGATGGAGGGCACGATCCCGGCGGCGTCCCTTGGAACCCCGGGCGCCGGGTCGCTCCATGAAGCGCTCGCCGGTCTCCAGGCGGAGGTCGGGGACGCCCCGCGGGGGTTCGTCTATCTCCGGGACCAAGTGCTGTTGGACGCCACGCCGTACCCCTCCCGAAGATGGGAGGGAGTGGAGGGAGTGAGAGTCGAACTCCGCCCCAGTTTCTCCGAGGCGGCCCACGAGTACTTCCGGACCGTGGTGCCGGCAGCTCCCGACCCCACCGTTCTCCGCGCGATCGCGGAGCGCCAGGAGCTGGAACGCATGCTCGAGCAGCAACGGGCGAGCATTGGCCAGCTCGTGACCGAGGTCGAGACCCTACAGTCCCGGGCCGAGCGCATCCTGGCCCATTACGTCGAGGTGGAACAGGCCCTGAATGCCGCCCGCTCGGGCGGACAGAGCCAGCTCGAGCTCACCCTGGAGGGCGAATCGTACCGGCTGGGGGTCCGGGCCTCCCCCCGTGAAGTGGCCCAGGCCCTGTTCGAGGAGTCGAAGCGACTGGCCACGAAGCTGAGCGGCGCCCGGGCGGCCCTGGTCGAGACCGAGCGTCGCACGCAGGTCCCCACGGCTGGGCCTGGCCGGCCGAAACGCACTCCGACGACCGAGAAGGCGACGAAGCCGTTCTGGTTCGAGAAATTCCGGTGGTTCATCAGTTCGGAAGGCGCGGTGGTCATCGCCGGCCGAGACGCCGCGTCGAACGACCTGGTCGTACGACGGAACCTGAAGGACGGCGACGTCTACCTCCACGCGGACCTCCACGGGGCGGCCAGCGTGATCGTGAAGCGCCCCCCACCGGGCGCTCCGCCCCCCACGGAAGCCACCCTACGGGAGGCTGGCCAGTGGGCGGTGGCGTTTTCCAAGGCCTGGCGGGCGGGCCTCGCCTCCGCGTCGGCGTTCTGGGTGAATCCCGACCAGGTGTCCAAATCGCCCGCCTCGGGCGAGTTCGTCCCCCGAGGGGCGTGGGTGATCCACGGCACCAAGCACGTACTACGAGACCTGGCCCTCGAACTGGCGGTCGGAACGGTCCAGTACGAAGGTCAGGAGCGTTGGACGGTGGCTCCGGCCGACGCCGTCCGAGCTCGGGGGAACGTCCGCGCTCTCCTCACGCCCGGGGAAGAACGGGAGCGGCCGGCCGCCGAAGTCGCGCTGGTCCGCGACCTCGGCGTCGGTCGATCGCTGCTCCAGTCGTTGCTCCCGCCGGGCGGCCTGAGCGTCCGGCGGGCGTAGAGCCGCTGGACCTCCGCCGCGGGGAATCGGTCCCCGGGCCGACGCCACGTCTGGTTCCGGGCCCGGAGCCCGACGATCACGGCGGTGGTCGTCGGCAGCCGGATCGGGGCGCCCACTTCGAGCAGGGTGTCGACCGAGACGGGCAGTCGGCCGGAGCGGGTGATCCGGCCCTCGATGAACGAGAACGGCACCGTGGATCCCACGGACCGAACCGCCCACACGGTCGCGGTCTCCCAAGCGCGGCGGGTGGGGGCGGCCCGGCCCTGAGGGTCGTCGAGCCGGTGGATGACCAGCTCTTCGTCCGACTCGGGGACCCCCGAGCCGACCTGGAGTCGTCGGTCCGCGGGGAGCGTGATGCGGCGGCGTTCCGAACGGGCGCCGTCCGACACGATCAGCCAGGTCTCCGCCTGGCGGGGCGCCGTCGAGACGAACCGGTGGGAAAGACCGCATTCGCGGCAGCGCGCGATCCCGGACAGGGTTCGAGGACGCGAGGATCGGGTCCTCCCGTCGACGTGGAGGATCCGATGGGTCGTCTCACGGGCGCATGCGTCGCACCGGATGCTCGCGGAGTGCAGCGAGGGGCCGGGACCGATCGAGGGTTCCGCCGAGGGGGATTCCGGCTCCGGCATCGTCCACGGGGATTCGGGCGAGAGGTCTTGAGGCTTGGGCGGGTCTCCGGGCGTCCGCCGATGGGGCTATAGTGCGTCAGCCGGAACCGAAATGGATCCCGGCCACCGCCGAGGGGCCGGGAGGACGGGCCGTGGGGGCGAACACCATCCGCATCACCGCGGTCGTCACCGCCCACGATCGGCGCGAGTTCCTTCCTCAGGCGGTCGGGTCGGCACTGGCGGGAGGGGTCGACGAGGTGGTGGTCGTGCGCAACTTTACCGGCGCCATCGAGGGCTGCGAGGGTCGGTACCGCGACGTCCAGTGCGAGGCACCGGAGACCAACGAGAAGGAGGCGCGCGGCCTGGAGGCCGCCGAGGGAGAGCTCGTCGGGTTCCTGGATGACGATGACCG
>JASHXS010000125.1 GCA_030043405.1 Thermoplasmata archaeon
GGGAGTCATGATCCCGACCGTGTCGGAAACCACGAGGCGGTCCGCGCCTTCCTCCTGGACCGCGCGGTAGAGGCGTTCGACGAAGTCGAACGGGGACCGGACCGTGTCCTCGGTCACGAACGCCACGTGCAGTCCCGCCGACTTGGCCTGTCGGACCGTCGCGCGGCTCACCTCGAGAACCTGGTCCTGGGTCATCCGGAGCTTGTAGCGGAGGTGGACATTGCTCGCGGCGACGAAGATCGCGATGTGCGTGGCCCCGCTCCGGATTACGGCGTCCACATCCCCCGGTACGGTCCGCGCGGCCGCCAGGATCTTCGCCTTGAGACCGGCGTGGGCCAACAGGTCGACCGCGCGGGCCTCCTTTTCCGAGACGACTGGGATCCCGGCGTTCAACAGGGGCACGCCGATCTCGGAGAGGAGCTCTGCGATCTCGAGCTTCTCCTCCGGCGAAAAGTGGACGCCCGGCATCTGCTCGCCGTCGCGCAGGGTCTCGTCCCAGAGCACGAGCTCGGCGGGCAGGTTCCGATCGGCCGCGGTCGCCGAATGGAAGTTCTCGACGAGGCCGGACTCCGCCATCGACGCTTCCACCCGTCGGGCCGAATTAACCTTTGTCGCGGGGTCACTCGCTCGGGGTCGCCTCGGACGCCGTCCGGGCCGTGACGTCGAGGGCCTCCGGCCACCGGTAGAAGTAGACGTCCGTCGCGGCGTCGTAGACGGTGGCCTTCCACCCCTCGATCTCGTGACAGTGGCTCACCACCCGGGCGCCGGGTCGAAGCTCCGCTTCGAGTTTCGGGCGCAGCCGCTCCATCGCCCCGGGCCACAGGAATGCCGTGACGACGGTGGCCGGCCGGAAGTCGAGGTGGAAGAGATTCCCCCAGACCAGCGTGATCCGGTCGGGGAACCGGCCGAGGCGGCGGCGGAGGGTGAGGGTCAGGAAGCGCAGGGGCTCCACTTCGACCCCGACCACGCGGGCCCGATAGATGCGGGCCGCCCGGAAGACGATCGCGCCGGTCCCGGCCCCGAGGTCGAAGACCACGTCCTCGGGTCCCACTTCGGCCAGCCGCAACATGGCGAGCACGGAGCGACGCGGGGTCGGCTGGTAGCCGGCGCCGAACACGAAGGACGCGTAGACGAAGTAGGCGAGGATGGCGAGGCCGATGAGGAGGAGGCCATACCAGAGGACCAGGGTGACGGCCATGCGCCCTACTTCACGCGGAAGCGGTCCCGATAGAGACGGTCCGCCGCGGACGCCGGGTCGACCTCTCGTGCCACGACCCGGTCGAGCAGCTCGCGGAGTTCGGCGTCCAACTCCAGTCGACGCCGGACCTCGCGTCCGACCCGGGAACTGAGACGGCCCGAGATCTCCGCGGCGAGGCGGGCCCGCTCCCCACGCTGGCGCGCTCCCGAGGAGTCGAGGAACTGTTCGTGGGCCAGCACCGCCTCCCAGAGCTCCGGGATCCCCGAGGGGGTCGTCGTGGACGTGCGGACGATGCGGGGTCGCCACCCTCCCCTCGGTGTCCCGAGCGTCGCGAGTTCGGTGAGGTCCCGAGCGGCGAGCTCCGCACCGGGAAGGTCCGACTTGTTCACGTCAAAGACATCCGCGATCTCGAAGAGTCCCGCCTTGAGGGTCTGGACCTCGTCCCCCAGGTGGGGCACCAGGACGACGACACTCGTCGTGGCGATCTCCCGGATGGCCACGTCGACCTGCCCGGACCCGACGGTCTCCACGAAGATGATGTCGAAGCCCGCGGCCTCGAGCAGCCGGGCGACCTCGCGGGTCGAGGCCGCCACGCCGCCGGACTCGCCTCGGCTCGCCATCGACCGGAAGAAGACCCCGTCGTCGTCCGGCCGACGCTCGAGCCGAATCCGGTCGCCCAGGACGGAACCGCCCGAGAACGGGCTGGAAGGGTCGACGGCGATGGCGGCGACCCGCTGACCCCGTTCCCGCAGCAGACCGATGAGCGCGCTCAACAGACTGGACTTGCCGACCCCCAAGGGCCCGGTCAGACCGACGAGCGGGACGCGACCGGTGAGCGGGAAGAGCGCCCGCATCACGGGCGCCGCGGCCGGGTCGTCGTTCTCGACCGCCGTGATGGCCCGCGCGAGCGCGCGGCGGTCCCCCTGGCGGATCGCCCGGGCGGCGGGCGGTAGCCGCGGCGCGCCGCTCATGCGGCGCCGCGGGCGAGCCGCTGCGCGGTGGTCACGATCTCCTCGAGGGAGGTGCCGGGACCGAAGATGGCCCGTACGCCGGCCTTCTTCAGCTTCCGCGCGTCCTCGTCCGGGATGATCCCCCCGGCGAAGACCGGGATCCGGCCGGCTTTCTCCGACTTGAGGAGGGCCAGGATGCGGGGGAACAGTGCCATATGGGCTCCGGAGAGGATCGAGAGTCCGATCAGGTCGACGTCTTCCTCGATGGCCGCGCGGACGACCTCCTCGGGTGTCTGGCGCAGGCCGGCGTAGATGACCTCCATGCCCGCATCTCGTAGGGCGCGGGCGACCACCTTCGCACCACGGTCGTGCCCGTCGAGGCCGGGTTTCGCGATCAGAACGCGGATGGGGACGGTCTTGGACTTACGAGCCACCGGGAGAACCTCAACGGCTCGACGGGCCCCGGCGAAAAAAACCTTTCCGTCGCGGAGGACCTTCAGACCAAGAGGATCAGGTCGAACACCAGGTTCCCCACGAGCACGGCCGCGAGGGCCCCCGCCAGGAGAAAGACGAGGAAGGGCAGCTGCGGGCCGACGCGGACCCGTTGCGTGCCGCGGCGCTCGAGCTCCTGCGCGATCCGGACCCGCCAGGCCCGGTCCTCGTCGGAGGTCTCGATCGCGTCCTCCTCCGCCCGGTCCACCGGTACGTCCGGGTCGCGGACCCAGACCCAGCGATGCGGCAGTTCGGCCAC
>JASHXS010000126.1 GCA_030043405.1 Thermoplasmata archaeon
GGGATGGGCGCTCCCACTCCCGCGGAGTGGGCCGGCCGCTCGTTCGGGACCCGGTTGGGGCTCCCGGCCTAGGCCGCGACTGCGACGGAACGTTTTTCGCCTCCTCGGACCCGAATCCGCCCGATGACGGGCCGGACGATCGATGTGATCGCCTCCGGGCCGTGCCCGTCCGACCCCTACGACCCGGCCGCGCCCGCCTGGGCGCTCGCGACCGGGGCCGCGGCCTGGGGGGATCGGGTACGGGTCCTGCACCCCGCGGGGCCGGCCGAGTCCCCTCCACCCGAGGGGGTCGAGTCCCGCCGCATCGAACTTCCCCTTCGACGGCCGGGGTCGGCGGTCGAAGAAGCGAGCCTGGCGTCCATCGCGGGACGTCGTCTGTCGCCCGGGGTGGACCTGGTCGTCCGGGACCCGATCGGCCTCGGGTCGGTGCTCGGCGGCCGTCGACGGCGCGACGCGCCGACGGTCGTGGGGGTCGCCCGCGACGTTGAACTCGCCCTCTACGATCATGAGAGTCTCCACCAGCACCCGGCCGGTTGGCGGGGCCGGGTCGACACCTGGCGAGACCGACGGGCGGTCCGCCGCCTGGAGCAGGAGGCGGTGGCGGAGGCGGAGCGGGTCTATTGCGAGGATTCGACGGTCCAGGACCTGCTGGCGCGCGAATATGGTCTCTCGGCGGCGCGGCTCTCCCTCGCCCCTCCACCGGTGAGGCTCGGAGACCTGCCCACCCGAGAGGCCGCCCGACGCGCCCTGAAACTCCCGCTCGACGTGCCGGTCGTCGCCGCCCCGCTCGCGAGCGACGACCCGGACTCGCTCGAGAGCCACCATGTGCAGGAGGCATTCCACCGAGCTCGCTCTCTGTTCGCCGGCGCCCGTTTGGTAGCCGTTGGCGCCGAGGTGACCCGTACCGAGCCGGGAGCGGTCTGGGTAGCCGCTCGGGACGCGCCGTCCTTCGAGCAGGCACTGGCGGCCGCGGACATCGCCATCGTCGCCCCCGCCACCCTTCGGTTTGACCCGGGGGCCGTCCTGGCCCTGCGGGTCGGATGCCCCGTTCTGGCGAGCCCGAACGTCCGATTCCCGGTCGACCCGCAACGGGCGGTCCGCGTGAGTACCACCGCCGACCCGGCGGACCTGGCCGCCGCGCTCGCCGAACTGCTGGCGGACTCGGAGCAGCGGCACCGACTGGTGGAGGCCGGGGGCCATTATGCCGAGCGATTCGAGCCGGAGCGCGTCGCGGCGACCGTCACTGCCGAGATGCGCCTACTCGCGGCCTGACCGGAGTTCGTCCGGCAGCGGCTCGTCCAGCCTCCACTCGCGGAATCGCCGGCCGTGGGAGGCCCCGCGCACCGAACCGGGCACGCCGTCCCACCCGAGGCCGCTCGGGATCTCGCCCCGGTCGAGGGCATCCAGCACGCCCCGAAAGCGCGCCCGCAGTTCCGCATACGGATCATCTACGCCCTCGGACAGCCACCGACGAGCGGGACGAAGGACCTCCACGGTGGCCCCGTCCCAGGTCCAAACCCCGACCGGACTCATCCGGCGCTCCCGGGTCCGTTCTTCGAGGGAACGGGCACTCCGGGGCGGGTGCAGCAGGACCGCCACCCAATCCCCCCACACACGACGGGTGAGCGCCTGCCGAAGTACCGTGCGGGCATCCCCCACCTTCGCTTCCACGAGCCCCACCTCGTCCCCCTTCCGCGCGACGAGGTCGAAGTAGTCCGCGTGATCGGGGTCCACGTAGGTCCGGTACCCCTGCCCCTCCAGGTACTGGGCCCCCGCGGCGACGAGCTGGGCCTCGCTGGGGCGTTCCCGAGCCACCCCGCTCACGTCCCGGCTCGCAGGAACCATCGATCGAGGCGCCCGCGGGGTACGCGCACGAAGATCGGGCGTCCGTGGGGGCAAGCATACGACGCCTCTCCGAGGGCGGCGAGCGCGTCGAGCACGCGCTCGATCTCCGACGGCTCGACGACGTCGCCGGCTCGGATCGCGGCGTGACAGGCCACCGACGCCGCCGTCCGCTCCGCAAGGCCGTCCGGGAGGGTCGGTCGCCCCCCCGCCGCCAGCTCGTCGAGCAGCTCCAGGAGGGCGGCGGTCTGCGCTCGTCGCCCTCGGTAGACCGGCACCGCGTGGAGGCGGTACGTGGCCGGCCCGAACGGCTCTACGAGGAACCCGGCCGCCCTAACCACCTCGGCGTTCGCGGTGAGCGCGGCGCGCCGGGCACCGCTCAGGGTCAGCGGCTCCGGTGCGACCAGCCTTTGCCGGGCGAGCTCACCTGTCCGCCGGAGCTCTTCGAAAACGACGCGCTCGCTGGCGGCGTGCTGGTCGATCAGCACCAGGCCCTCCGCCTCCTCGGCCACCCAGTAGAGCGCCCCCAGACAGCCGAGCAAGCGCAGGCGCGCCGGCGAGCCCGGCACCGCGACGGCCCGGGGGGCGGCGGGGCCACCGCCGCTTTCCAGCGTACGCTGCCGACCAGTCGCCCTTTCGGCCAGAGGGGGGAGCGCCGTCGGGCGGGAGTCCCGAGACCGGACCGCGGCCCGGTCGCGGGGCGACGCGGCCGGCTCCGGTGCGTCCGCGATGGCCGGATGACGCAGGAGTCCTTCTCGGACCCCCCGGCGAACCGCCTCGACCAGTTCGCGCTCCCGCTGGAACCGAACTTCCCGCTTGGTGGGGTGGACGTTGACGTCGACCCGGTCGAGATCGAGGGCGATCCAAAGGGACCCGACCGGGAACCGCGTGCGGGGCAGGTAGTCGGTGAAGGCGGCGCGGACCGCCTGGGTGAGGGCGCGAGAGGCGATGACCCGGCCGTTCACGCTCAG
>JASHXS010000127.1 GCA_030043405.1 Thermoplasmata archaeon
ACCCCGCAAGCGTGAATCCGTCGAAGACGAACGTAGCGTCCCGGGAAACGACGACCGCCGCGCGGGACGCCTTAACCAACGCACCGCCTGCCGTACTGCACGTGTCCGGTTCGAGCCAGCCGTATGGGAGGCTCCTGCGGGAGCGCAGCTACCTCCTGCTCTTCGTCGCCGGCCTGGGGTCGATCGGGGGGCAGGCGGTGGCGACGCTCTGCGAGATTTGGATCGTCGCGACCGCCACCGGCTCGACCCTCGACGTGGCGTTGCTCGCGACCTCGAGCCTCGTGGCCGGCATTGTGTTCTCTCTGTTCGGAGGGACACTCGTCGACCGCTACGATCGACGTCGCCTCATGGTACTCTCGGACATCGTCCGCGCCGCGACCATCGCACTGCTGGTCCTCGACTACGAGCTGGCCGGGTTCAACCTCTGGGTGTTCCTCTTGGCCGCGTTCGTAGTCGCCGCGTTTTCCACGGTCTTCAACCCCGCGGAACAAGCGGTGGTCCCGGCCCTCGTCGGAACGGAGCTCGTGGCGGACGCCAACGGCCTGATCCGCTCGACCCGGTCCGTCGTGGCCTTCGCGGGGTCGGCGATCGCCGGCGGATTGATCGTCGCCGTGGGGCCGGCGGTCGGCTTAGCCACGAACGTCGGAACCTTCGCCTTCTCGGCCGCCCTCCTCTCGGGGATCGCGGTCGCCTCACCGCGGCGAGCCGCCGCCCCGCTCACCGAGCGGACCAGCTACCTGGCCGACCTCGCGGAAGGATTCCGCTGGCTCCGCCGCGCCCGGGGCCTGCTCGAGCTGACGCTCTCGGCCGGCGTGTTCAACTTCTGCTCCACGATCGTGGGAACCTTCCTCGTCTTCTTCGCGACCGATGTCCTGCACGGCTCGGCCCTCGTCTTCGCCGGCCTGCTCTCCGCCGAGGTGGGCGGGACGGCGATCGGCTCCCTGCTCGTCAGCCGAGTCGGCGCGGTCGCCTGGGCGGGGAAGGCCTGGGTACTGGCCTACGGGGTCGGCTCCGCCGCCGCAGCGTTGGTGCTCGCGCTCTTGCCGACGACCGCTGTGTCGATCGCGGCCCTCTTCGGTCTTGGAATGCTCGGTGGCTTCGCCGGGACCGCTTGGCTCACGGCCGCCCAGTTGCTGGTCCCGACGGAGATGCAGGGCCGATACTTCGGCATCGACTCGCTCGGCAGCTGGGCCATTCTGCCGGCGGGTCAGCTGGGGGGCGCGCTCCTGATCGCGGCCTGGGGGGTCCAACCGGCGTACCTCTTCGCGGCCGTCCTCTGGTTCGCCGCCGGCGTCGGATTCCTCGCCGCCCCCGCCATGTGGCGCTTGCGGTACCCGCCCGACCCGCTCGACGCGGCTAACTACCGTACCGGCGGCGGCGCTTCTGATAGGCTTGGATCGCTCGAAGGAAGTCGTTCCGGGTGAGCCCGGGCCACATGACGTCCGAAAAGTACAGCTCACTGTAGGCCGACTGCCAGAGCAGAAAGTTCGAGATTCGCTCCTCGCCGCTGGTCCGGAAGATGAGGTCCGGATCGGGGAGGTCCGCGGTGTACAGGCGGCGGGAAACCGCGTCGGAGTCGATCTGGGCGGGCTCGAGGCGGCCGGCCCGCACGTCTTCGGCCAGCGACCGGATCGCCCGCAGGATCTCGTCGCGCCCCCCATACGCCAACGCCACGTTGTACCGGTACGCCGAGTAGCCCGCGGTCGCCTTCTCCGCGATGGCGATCGCTTCCTGCACGCGGGCCGGCAGGAGCTCCCGGTTGCCGATCACCCGCACCCGGATCTGATGCCGGTGGACGCGTTCGTCCGTGGCGATGTCTCGGAGGGCCCGGTCGAACAGGTCCATCAGGCCGGCGAGTTCCTCGGAAGACCGCTCGAAGTTCTCCGTCGATAGGGCGTAGACGGTCAGCACCTTCACGCCGATCTCCAAGCACCAGTCCAGGAGCTTCTCGAGGGTGTCGCGGCCGGCCGCGTGACCGTCCGACACCCCGATCCCGTGGGCGCCCGCGAACCGCCGGTTGCCGTCCATGATGATGGCCAGATGGTTCGGTACGGGCTCGGCCTTCACCCGCTCGAACAGGCGCCGTTCGCCGGCCTCTCGGAGCGCGTCCCCGACGATGTGCGACAGGTACGGCGACGACTCCTTGCGTCGCGTCTCCTTCGGGGGCTCGGCCACGCGGGACCCAGCCGGGTCGGGCTTAAGTGGTCCACGAGGAGGCGCCCTGGTCGGGAGTTCCGGGCGGTGGGAAGGGCCCCACCGCTCCTTCGAACCCGAGTCCCAGCCTCGACAGAGCTAGATCCTAGACCACTAGACTACCAGGGCAGCCTCGACCGCCTATTCGCTCGACACTATGAACCTTGCGCGCGCGCGGCGCCCGCCCGGCCGCCGGCCGGAGACCCTCGGGGACATCGCGTCCTGTGCACGTCGCGTTTTATCTAGGAGAGGGCCGGAATGCTCGGGCTACCCACGGAGACCCACCATGTCGCTCACCACGGCCGAAGCCTGGGGCGTGACCGTCGCCGGAATCATCGGACTGGTCCTCGCCCTGAACCAACTGGGCGTTGACGTCCCGTCCGCGCTGGGCGCGGCCATGCGCGGCACCGAAGCCGTGCTCAACCACTCGCTCGGCGCGTACGTCTAACCCGGCTTCCCGTCGCCCGCGGCCCCGCCGGCGGTCGCTCGGCTCTCATTCGCCGGTCGAGGAGCTTCGCCAGGTCCTGGGGCCGCACAACGCCAGCCGGCGTGATAAACGCCGTCACGTACTTCGCCGGGGTCACATCGAAGGCCGGGTTCCGGTGGCGGCTCCGCCGGGGGGTCAACCGCTGTCCTCGGACTTCCGCGACCTCCTCCTCGGAGCGCTCTTCGACCGGAATCGAAGCGCCCGTCGGGGTGCGGGGATCGAACGTGCTCCACGGGGCGGCCACGTAGAACGGTACGCCGTTCTCGTGCGCCACGACGGCCTTCTCGTAGGTGCCGATCTTGTTCGCAAAGTCTCCGTTCCGGGCGATCCGATCGGCACCGACCAGGACGGCGTCCACCTCTCCCCGCGAGAGAAAGTGGCCGGCCGCATTGTCGGCGATGACGGCGTGGGGGATGTGCTCCTTGGCCAGTTCCCAGGCCGTGAGTCGGGCCCCCTGCAGCAGGGGGCGCGTTTCGTCCACCCAGACGAAGAGTCGGGCGCCCCGGTCCCGGGCCACACGGATCGGAGCGAGGGCGGTCCCCCACTCAACCGTGGCGAGGGCGCCGGCGTTGCAGTGCGTGAGGACCTTGCGGGCGCCGGAGAGGAGGGGTGCGCCCGCCCTCCCGATCTCGTGGCACTCCTCCACCACTTCTCGGCGATACGAATCGGCGGCCGCCTCCACGTCCCCGCCCGCTTCCCAGACCGCCCGGATTCGCTCGACTCCCACAAACAGATCGTGCGCGGTGGGCCGGGTGGAAGAGAGTAGACGAGCTGCTTGGACGGCGGTGTGTCGGCCTCCGCGGCGGGCAAGTACCATGCCGTACGCGGCCGCGACGCCGATCGACGGCGCGCCCCGGACGGCCAGGGTGCGGATCGCCTCGGCCACGGCCTCGGGGGTTCGGAGACGGCGGACGACCGTGCGCCCGGGCAAGGCCCGCTGGTCGACGATCGAGAGAATACCGTTTCGATACCAGAGAGCCCGGACTGGCATGCAGGCCTCCTACGGCTCGAACGTGTGGAGGAGGTCGAGCCAGTCGGAGGTCACGACCTTGGGGGACCCGACGGCCTGCTCGAGAGGGATTCCGACGACCCCGGGCCCTCGTAGTACCGCGACCTCCCCGAACCGTTTCGCGAGCGCCAGGTCCACGGCCGCGGCCCCCAGGCGCGTCGCGAGGATCCGGTCGAACAGCTCCGGAGGGCCTCCGCGCTGGATGTGACCGATCTGGGCGCTACGGCTCTCGACGCCGGTCGCGTCCTGGATCCGCTTGGCGAGTTCCGTGCCCACCTGCCGCTCCCCCAGCAGTTCATGGCCGAACTCATCCCGGCCCCCGGTCGAGCCGCGCCGCGCGCCGAGGTCGATCCCTTCGCT
>JASHXS010000014.1 GCA_030043405.1 Thermoplasmata archaeon
GTCGAGCTGCTCCGCAAGAGCGGCTGGGACTGGGACGAGATCGCCGATGACCCGAAGGTCGCCTTCCAGGCCGCCAAAGGGGCGGACCCGGGCCGGGCGCTCCAGGTCCTCTACCGGAAGCGGCAGGGACGCGCGGACCGCAAGGAGTCGGCCCCGGCCAAGCCCGCCAAGCGGCTCGCGGACGAAGCCGACCGTAAGTGGACGCTTGCCCGCATCGGGTACTTCGCCGTGCCCCTCGTCGGAATGTGGGCACTCATCGCCTACCTGGCCCCCTCCCCGGTAGGACTGGTCCTCCCGACCATCCCGTACCTGGCGCTGATCCTGGCCGTCGCGGTCGGGCTCCTCATCTACGGGCTATTGCGCAGCGCCCGCAAGTGGAACAAGGTGTTCCGGACGACCGTCATCAGCGGCGTGGTCGTCGGGCTGATCTTCACGGGGGTCGTCGCCCTGGCCGGGGCACTGATTTTCGGTTGCCCGTACCTCCCGCCTGCTGCGGCCCTCTCGACCCAACCCGGGCCCGGATGGGCGGCTGGGACGATGTCGCCCTGGCAGGAGGATGGGAAGCCGGTGCTGTACTTCTACGGGGCCAGCTGGTGCCCGTACTGCTCGGCCAGTTCGTGGGCGATCTACAAGGCGCTGACCGAATTCGGAACGGTCACGAATAACTACACGAGTTACTCGAGTTTAAGCGACGTCTACGCGGGGACGCCGGAAATGGTCCTCGGGAACGCCCAACTGTCGAGCAGCACCGTCTCCTTCATCGTGACGGAGGACCTCTCCGGGGTCGACGGGACCTTCCCGGGTACTTCGACCTGCTACGAGTCCGCGTACGTGGGCGCGTATTCGGGTGGCAGCATCCCGTTCGTCGCGATCAACGGCCAGTACATCCACGGCGGTAGCACCCTCATCGATCCGGCGAACCTGGCGTCCTGGACGTACTCCTCCTCCAGTGGGGCGGGCGCCGGCCAGGTCGCCAGCCAGGTCCACTCCGAAAGCGGGGCGGCGTGGGGGTACATCAGTCCCCAGGCGTACTGGATCATGGCCTACCTCACGAAGGCCACCGGCCAGTCCGTGGCCTCCCTGTCGAGCCAGTACCACTGGTCCACCGCCACGCAGAATGCTGTCTCCGCGGACTTGGCCCAGATCTAGCGGGTCGGCATGCGGGCCCGCACCTACCGAACCCTGCTGGAGCTCGGGGGGGTACTCGGGTTCCTCCTGGCGGTGTTCGCGGCGCTCGAGTTCTACTACTCCTCGCTGACGAAGGTCTGCTCGTTCTCGAGCTACTTCTCCTGCGGCGCAGTCGCGAACAGCGGGCGGACGACCATCCTCGGAGTCCCGGACTGGGCGATCGGGATCGCGGGGTTCCTCGCCATCCTCGTCCTGGCCGGGCTCTCCAGCCGGTACCGCCGGGATGACCGGATCACGTACCTGCTCTTCGCGGTTACCAGCCTCGGCGTGGCCGTCGCCGCCTACCTCCTCTACGTCGAGGTCGGCCAGATCCACGCCCTCTGCCCCGTGTGTGCGTCGGCCTACGTGTGCGGGGTCGTCGCCTGGGTGGGGTCGCTCGGGCTGACGCGCCGCGCGTACCGGCGGAGCCACGAGACCACGGTCTCCACCGCCCCCGACGGCTAGCGCGGAGCGTCGGGCGGCCGGGGGCCGTTCCCCCTCGAGAAACCGGACGAAAATCGTCTAGCGGCGGTTATATACCCGACCTTTCTCGGCCGCCCGGGTCGTCACATGGTAGACCAGTACGCCACGCTCGCCGCCGGGATCGCGATCGCTGGGGGACTCATCGGCACGGGCATGGCCCAATCCGGGATCGGCGCCGCCGGGATGGGGATCTATGCCGAGAAGCCGCAGCTGTTCGGAAAGGTCCTGTTCTTCTTCGTGATTCCCGAGACCCTCTGGATCATCGGGTTCGTGCTGGGGTACATCCTGCTCACGGGCATCCTCTAGCGGGCCGTCCCGATGACCCTCGAGCGACTGGTCGCCGAGATCAAGGCCCAGGGGGAGCGGGAGCTCGCCCTGGAGGCCCAGAAGTTCGAGGCCGAGCGGGCGCGGCTCCTCAAGGACCGGACCGACCGGGTGGGGGCGCTCCAGTCCGACCTGAAGGGGAAGGCGGAGGCCGAAGCCCGTCGGGAGCAGGCCCAGCGCATCGCCGGCGCCCGGATGCAGGCCCGCAAGCTCGAGTACGAGGCTCAGGAGAAGGCGATGAGCGCCTCCTTGGACTCCGTCCGGGCCCTCCTGCGCAAGTTCACCGAATCGGACGAGTACCCGGACGTACTCCGACGGATGTACGGGGTCGCCCAGGACGAGCTCGGCAAGGACCTCAAGGTCACGGGACGGAGCGAGGACGCGGCGGCCCTCCGGGCACTCGCCGGCCGTGCCTACGACCCGGCTCCGGCGCCGATCCTCGGAGGGCTCATTGCGGAGACCAGCGACGGGGCGCGGCGCCTCTCGCTGAGCTTTGACGAGCTGCTGCGGCTACGCGAAGACCGGGTTCGGACGCTCCTCGCGTAGGAGAGGGATCGGATGGCCGGTTCCCCGTACGCGAGCGCGCTCGGCCGCTTCAAAGCCCTTCAGCCCGAGTTCTTGCGGGCGGAGGCGTACCCGCTGCTCGTGCGCGCCAAGGACCTGTCGGAAGTGCTGAAGCTCCTGGAGCCGACCCCGTACGGCCCCGAGATCGCCGCCGCGGGCGCGACGTACCAGGGGACCGCGATGCTCGAGGTCGCGATCAACCGGCTGCTCGTCCACCGGCTCCGCCTGCTCCTCGAGTCCGCGTCGTTCGCCGGGAAGCCCCTGATCGAGGCGTACCTCCGACGCTGGGACATCGAGAACATCAGCCTCATCCTCTCCGCGAAGTCGGAGGGCCGCTCGATCTCGGAAACGGAGACCTCGCTGGTCTCGAGCCGGGAGATCCCGGCCGGGCTCTTCGCGGGCTCGATGGGGCTCGATGACTTCCGCGCGCTCCTGGCGCTACCAAATACCGAGGCCGTCGTGACCCAGCTGGTCCGGTACGGCTACGGCGGGACCCTCCTCCCGCTCCTCGACGCGTACTCGAAGACGCACGACATCTTCCCGCTCCTCACCGCCCTCCAGCGCGAGTACTACGAGAAGGTCCTCGAGCAGGCGAAGTTCTTCCAGGGGGACGAGTGGGTGATCCGCGAGTACCTCCGCTCCGAGATCGACCTCAAGAACGTCCTCCTGCTCCTCAAGGGGAAGGCCGCGAGCGTGCCGGTCGAGGTCGTCCTCGACCGCTTCCTCCCTGGCGGAGAGCTCGGCCGCGAGCGGGTGGCGGACCTGTACAACGTCCGGGACATCCCGGAGCTGGTCGGCCAGTTGGAGGGCGCGTTCCCGGCGCTGCGGGACGGGCTACCGGGCTACGCCGGGAACCAGAGCCTGGTGCCGTTCGAGACCGCCGCCACGCGCGCCCGCACCATCCGCGAGATGACGCGACTGCGGAGCTTCCCGCTCTCGAGCTCCATCCTGTTCACGTACCTCTTGCTGGCGGAGAACGAGCGGGCGAACCTCCGGAAGATCGTGTACGGGAAGATGTACGGGGTCGGGACGGAGGAGCTCGAGCGCTCGCTCATCCTGCCGCAGAACTAGACGGCGCCGGCCCCCAGGTCGCCCCGCCCGCCTACGGAGCCGAGGTCTCGGGCACCGCCGGGCGGGTGTGGGTGCGGCGCGAACCGAACGGGGTGAACGGTCGGCCGTTCCCCTCGTAGAACTTCGAGAAGTGCTCCACGAA
>JASHXS010000128.1 GCA_030043405.1 Thermoplasmata archaeon
CTGCGTTCGCTGAGGAGGACCGCGGCTTCCAGCACGGCGCGGGGGCCCGCCACCCCATCCATCAGCTGCTGGGCCGTTCGACGGGCCAGTCGGCGCGCCTCCTCGTCGCGGAGGTACCGCGCCAGCGCGGGTCCCAATCGCTTCCCCGAGAGGTACTGGGAGACCGACGACGGCACGATCCCGAGGAGCGGAGCCGCCTGCCGCTCGGACTGGCCGAAGCCTTCGACCAGTTCGCGCGCGACGAGCGCCTGCATCACCTGCACCCAAGCGACCGGGGACGACGCGGGGTCGGTCGCCGGTTCCGAGGGTCGGAGTCGCGACCCCGCCTTCATCCGACCACCCGCGTGCGAGGGCTCGACATCCCCGGCCTCAGATCGCGTTGACCACGAAACCGAGAAGGAATCCGACCATCACGCCCAGGTAGACGATCTGGTCCCGACGGATAGACGCCTCCCGGGTCTCGAGGGGCCGGAAGGCCACCCGGAACATGGGCAGGATGACGTAGGCAATGGCCCCGATCGCCAGGGCATCAAAGATCACCAGGAACAGGTCGTTGCTCCAGTGATACCCGACGACGCCACCGATGATCGTCGGTAGCCCCCCCACGAGGAAGAGACCCACCAGGAGCGAGAAGCTCCGGCGCTCCGGGGCGCCCAGGAACGGTGACGCGATCGGAAAGCCCTCGGTAACGTTCTGCAGGAAGAAGCCCAGGAAGACCACCGCCAGGATCCCGAGGTCGCCATTCGTCCAGCTGACGCCGAAGACGAGCCCTTCCGTTAGATTCTGGAGCCCGATCCCCAACGCGATGATGAAGGCCAGCGCCCGGGGATTCGGGAGTCCTCCGGAATCGGCCGGACCCGGCCGGAGGCGGTCCACCAGGTGGAGGCCGATGAACGCCACGAGGAAGGCGACCGCGAAGGCGGTGGCGTACCCGAGGTTCGAGACGTAGCCGTTCGGGTACAGGATCGGACTGACGTCCGAGAAGACGTCCGCGAGGAGAAAGATCAGGATCCCGATCGCCGCGGCGTTCAGCCCGACCGCCCATCGACCTTGGGCGCGCTTGCTGTAGACGAGCGGCAACGAGAGGAAGATGGAGAGGCCCATCACGCTCGTCAGGACGAGGAACAGGACGAAGTCCGACATGGCTGGCAGCGAGCAGGACCGCGGCAGTTTATAACCGATTTGTCTGTGATGCTGTGACAATAGATGTTCACAGAGTGAACATCCAGCGGGGGCGACCCTCGGGACTCGAGCCGGCGACGCGGGGCTGGGGCGTATCGCGGCGCCCCCCCGGTCGCCGCGCACCGCCGCCCTTAAGAGACGGGCGCCCTCCGCCGACCGAGGTATCTATGGTCAAGCTGGCCGAGTGGCGGGGGAAGGAAATCTTCCAGAAGTACGGGATCCCCCTGCCGAAGGGACACGTCGCCCGGTCGGCGGAGGAGGCGGAGTCCCTGGTCCGCCACGGCACCGTCCCCCTGCCGTGCGTCATCAAAGCGCAGGTCCTCGCCGGCGGTCGTGGCAAGGGGGGCGCGGTCAAGTTCGCCGCCACGCCGGAGGAAGTGCGGGCGGCCGCCACCTCGATCCTCGGGCTGGAGTTCAAGGGGGAGCGGGTGAAGGAGCTCCTGCTCGAGGAGAAGCTGGCGCTCTCCCAAGAGCTGTATGTCTCGCTCACGCTCGACCGCTCGAGCCGCTTGCCGGTCCTCATCGCCTCGGGGCGCGGTGGGGTCGAGATCGAGTCGGTCGACGACCACGAGATCGACCGCCAGCCGATCCATCCCTTCCCGGGGCTGACGGGGTACCAGAAGCGGCGCGCCGCCAAGGTGCTGGGGCTCTCGGGGGGCCGGGCGAAGTCCCTCGATCGACTGCTGGACGCGCTCTGGAAACTCTTCAATTCGGAGGATGCCGAATTGGTCGAGATCAATCCCTTGGCCGTGGTGGGGGACGGACTCGTGGCCCTCGACGCGAAGGTCATCATCGAAGATGACGCGGCCTTCCGACATCCGGAGTACGCTGACATTCGGGACGACCGGACGCCGCTCGAGGAGATCGCCCGGGAGAAGGAGATCGCCTTCGTGCAGCTCGACGGGAACATCGGGGTCATTGCCAATGGGGCGGGGCTCACGATGGCGACGCTGGACGTCCTGTCCGAGTTCGGTGGCCGCCCCGGGGTCTTCCTCGACTTGGGCGGCACCGATGACCCCAAGAAAGTCACGGAGGCGTTCCTGCTCATGGCGCAAGCCCGCCCGTCGGCCGTGTTCCTGAACATCTTTGGCGGCGTGACCCGCTGCGACACGGTCGCGAAGGGTCTCGTCGAGGCCATGCGCCAGGTGCCCGCGAGTGAGCGGTTCCCACTCGTCGCCCGGATCCGGGGGAACAATGAAGCGGAGGGCGTGGAGATCCTCCGCGCGGCCGGCATCACCTCGATCCCGCAGCTCAAGGAGTCCGCGCAGGCGGTCGTGGCGGCCGCCG
The DNA here is from genome assembly GCA_030043405.1 of Thermoplasmata archaeon. Lineage (GTDB taxonomy): Archaea > Thermoplasmatota > Thermoplasmata > Lutacidiplasmatales > UBA184 > Lutacidiplasma. The sequence goes on from JASHXS010000128.1 coordinate 2,470, forward strand.
GAGGTCGACCGTGAGCGTCCTCGTCGAGGCGACCACGAAGGTCGTGGTCCAGGGGATCACCGGCCACCAGGGCACCGTCCACACCCGCCAGATGAGGGCCTTCGGCACGGCCGTGGTCGCCGGGGTGACGCCCGGGAAGGGGGGTACGACCGTCGAGGAGACCCCGGTGTTCGACTCGGTCCGAGAGGCGGTCGAGAAGACCGGGGCCAACGCGTCGTGCATCTTCGTGCCGGCCCCCTTCGCCAAGGATGCATTGCTGGAGTCGGTCGACGCCGGCATCCCGCTGGCCGTGATCGTCACCGAGCACATTCCGTTCCACGACATGCTCGTGATGTACCACTATGCGCGAAGCCGAGGCGCCCGTATCATCGGGCCGAACTGCCCCGGCATCGCCGCCCCGGGCAAGGCGAAGGTGGGGATCATCCCGAACGTCGTCTTCCGCCCCGGCCGCGTGGGCGTCATCTCTCGCAGCGGCACCCTCACGTACGAGATCGTGAACGGGATCAAGGAACACGGGCTCGGGCAGTCGACGTGCATCGGCCTCGGGGGCGATCCCGTCGTGGGTACCTCGTTCGTGGACGCGCTGCCGCTCTTCGAAAAGGATCCGGAGACGGACCTGCTGGTCCTCGTTGGGGAGATCGGGGGGACGGCCGAAGAGGACGCCGCGGAGTACATCCGGCACCACTTCACCAAGCCCGTCGTCGCCTACATCGCGGGTCGCAGCGCTCCGCCCGGGAAACGCATGGGACATGCGGGCGCGATCATCTCGCGCGGGAAGGGAACCGCCGAGACGAAGCTCGCCGCGCTCGAGGGCGCCGGGGCGAAGGTGGCCCGTTTCCCCTACGAGATCCCTGATCTCGTGGCGGAGATCGCACGGGGCCAGGCGCGTCGATGAGCCCCGCCGGCCCCCGGCCCGCTCACGAGGACGAGCCCGAGGAACCGTGTATCGTCCCGGGCTGCGGGGCGCCGTCCGTCCGACACCTGGCCCTGACTGAAGCCCGAAAAGCGTTCTCCACGCTCCCCGACAAAGGTCGCCGCGCCCCCCTCTGCCGGGACCATTACCGGGAGTGGAAGAAGAGCACCAAGGCGGCTCGAAAGCTCGACCGCCTCGACTGGAACTGAACGCTCGGGAAGAGGTTGGTCACGCCCCCCAAGGGACGCGACCTCAGCGCTTTCGCATCTTCTGGGCGCGCATGCGTCTGCGCATGCGCTTCTTCCGCCACTTCCAGCGCATGTGGCCGCGCTTCTTCCAGACTCGCGAGGAGCGTTTCATGCCGAGACGCGCGGGGGGACGGGAGGCCGTTTATTAGGCTATCTCCGGCGGCAGTCGACGTACACCGC
>JASHXS010000129.1 GCA_030043405.1 Thermoplasmata archaeon
GAGCGACGTGTCCTCTCGGACCAGGACGTCCTCGACGAAGCCCGCACGATCGGCGCCGGCGGGACCGGGATCACCGGCGGGGATCCGCTCGGGGTCGTGGACCGAGTCGAGCATTACGTTCGGCTCCTGAAGCACGAGTTCGGCCCGGCGCACAACATCCATCTCTACACCCACGAGCCGAACCTCGAGAAGCTCCAGCGACTCGCGGGGGCCGGGCTCGACGAGTTCCGCCTCCACATCCCACACTATCTGTGGGGGCCGCTCGCCTCCGAGGGCGGCGCCTACCGGGCCGCCCTCGAGGCCGCGCCCGCGTGGGGGATCCGACGCGGCGTCGAGATCCCCGTCTTGCCCGACAAGGAAGCCGAGTTGCGACGGCTGCTTCGGGCGCTCGACGAGATCGGGGTGGACTTCGTCAACCTGAACGAGCTCGAGTTTTCGGAGACGAACGAGGACCCGATGCACGAGCGGCGATACGAGCTCGACCCCCACAACGGCTGGGGCGTTCGCGGGAGCCGCGCCCTCGCGCAACGGCTCGTGCGTGAGTCGGGACTCCGGGTGCCGGTTCACTACTGCTCCTCCCGATTCAAGGACAGCGTCCAGATGCGGCAGCGCTTCCTGCGCCAGGCCGAGCGCACCGCCCCTCCCTTCGCCGAGCGCACGTCGGACGGGACCGTCGTGCTCGGGATCGTCGAAGCAGTGCCCAAGGTCGACCTGGCGCGCTGGGCCTCCGGGATCGCCCGACGGACCGGGCTCGGACCCGATGACTATCGGCTCGACGTGACCCGGCGACGGGTCGAGCTCGCCCCGGCTCGGCTCCGTCGCGCGGCCGGGCGCTTGCGTTGGCCGGCCTTCGAGATCGAAGTGTACCCCACTGCCGACGCGCTGGAGGTCGAGCGCACGCCACTCAACCGAGCGGCGCTCGAGCGGGCGGGCGTGGCCGTGGGCGGCACGTACCCTTCGTCGCATCGGTGACCGCCCCACGTCAGGTAGCGGAAGTCCCCGCGCCGGTTCTTGATCGAACAGGGCCCCCAACCGTCGTCTTCCCCGCCGTACCACATCGGGCAGTCCCGGCAGTGCAGGTCGACCGCCGGCGGCCGGCGGGGACGTGCGGCGGGTGGCGTCAGCGGCCCGCCCCCCGGTCGCGGCGCTGCCGCTCCCAGCTTTCGACCGTGCTGTGCATCAGCTCCGAGACCGTCACCGGCCCCACTCCACCGGGCACCGGCGTGAGGGCGGCCGCCCATCCATCTAACGAGGCAGGGTCGGCATCCCCGGCCGGGCGGACCCCGCCGGGCCGGGAGGCGTCCGGCACGCTCGAGAGCCCGACGTCCACCACGGCCGCTCCCTCGGGGACGACGTCCCGCGTGAGGAGACCCGGCCGACCCACGCAGGAGAAAATCGTCCGGGCCCCGGCCAACGCGAGCTTGAGATTCGGGGTACGGGAGTGGGCGATCGTGACGGTGGCGCTTGGGCCGGGGGACCGGCCCGCGAGGAGTGCCGCGAGCGGCATCCCCACCGTCTCCGACCGCCCGATGACCGCCACGGGTTGCTCCTCTACCGGCAGCCGGTAGTGGCGGGCGATGGCCAGGGACGCCAGCGCGACCGCCGGCACTTGGAGCGGATGGGGGCCGAGCAGCCGGCCCAAGTTCGTGGAGCCGACCCCATCCACGTCCTTTTCCGGCCGGAGAAGGTCCACCGCGCCCCGAAAGTCGAGCGGGGCGGGCAGCGGATGTTCGACGAGCACACCGTGGACGGACGGGTCCTCATCGAGACGGCGGAGCGTCGACCGGAGGTCCGCCGATGTGGCGCCGTCGGGCAGGGCGACCTCCTCGAAACGGATCCCCAGGCCCTCCGCCGCGCGACGCTGCCGCCGTAGATAGAACTGGAACGGCGATTCCCCGCCGAGATGCACGCTGGCCAGCGTGGGCGGCCCCCCCGAAGAACCGACGGCGTGGATGCGCTGCCGGGTGTCCGTGTCCAGGGCGGCGGCGACCGGCCCACCCTCGAGCCGCAGGGTCGCGGGGGTCACGTCTCTCCGAGTCGGGGGCCGTAGATAACGGCGGACCTCGCGTCGACCGCCCGGGGCACGATTCGGTGCTCCCTCGAGGTGCTGGTTACCGAAGGTTTCGGAAAGGGGTTTATATGGACCCCCGTTAGTTTGACCGGCGAACGGACCCGCCGACGGGGCGGGTCAGGACGCCTCCATGGCTGAGGGAGCGGAAACACCGTCCGGCGAACCGGCAGAGTCGGCTCCGGCGCACCAGGAGCTCGACAGTTGGGGGGCCGCGCTCCCGTACACATCCACGGCGCAGGTCGAGGTGCCGCCCCGCCTGCTGGAGCAGGTGATCGGTCAGGACGAGGCGGTCGAGGTCGCCCGCAAGGCGGCGACCCAGAAGCGCCACATGATCCTGATCGGCGAGCCGGGAACGGGCAAGTCGATGCTCGCCCGGGCGATGGTCGACTTCTTGCCCAAAGAGCCGCTCCAGGACATCCTCGCCTATCCGAACAACGAGGACCCCAACGAGCCGAAGATCCGCATCGTCCCGGCGGGAAAGGGGAAGGAGATCGTCGCGGCCCAGAAGCTGGAGGCGGCGTCGAAGAAGGAGAATCGCACCATCGCGTTCATCGTGATCGCGCTGGCGATCGTCGCCATCACGCTCTACATCGTCGTCACGACCGGCAACCTGACCGACCTCCTGCTCGGCGTGTTCATCGTCGTGATCATCTACATCTTCGTCCGAATCTCGAGCGGTCGCCCCGATTCGGGGGCGAATGTCGCCAAACTACTCGTCTCCCACGCCCCGGATGAGAAGCCGCCGTTCATCGACGGCACCGGCGCCCACGCGGGGGCGCTGCTCGGGGATGTCAAGCACGACCCGTTCCAGTCGGGCGGGCTCGAGACCCCGCCCCACGAGCGCGTGGAGGTCGGGGCCATCCACAAGGCGAACGGCGGCGTGCTGTTCGTGGACGAGATCAACCTCCTCAAGATCGAGAGCCAGCACTCGTTGCTGACGGCGCTGCAGGAGCGCAAGTTCCCGATCGTGGGCCAGTCGGAGCGTTCGGCCGGGGCGATGGTCAAGACGGAACCCGTCCCCGCCGACTTCGTGCTGGTCGCCGCGGGCAACATCGACAGTGTGCAGTCGATGCACCCGGCGCTGCGCTCCCGGATCCGTGGCTACGGCTACGAGTTGTACGTGCAAACGACGATGCCGGACACCCACGAGAACCGGATGAAGATCGTACGGTTCGTCGCGCAGGAGGTCCTGAAGGACAAGAAGATCCCACACTTCGACCGCGCGGCCATCGTCGAAGTGATCCGGGAAGCCCAGCGTCGGTCCGGCCGGTCGGGGCAGTTGACGCTCCGGCTCCGCGAGCTGGGCGGCCTCGTCCGCGTCGCCGGGGACATCGCCCTCTCCGAAGGGGTCCCGATGGTGCACGCCGAGCAGGTCGTCAAGGCGAAGCGCGCCAGCCGTTCGCTCGAGCAGCAGATCGCGGACCGATACATCGAGCGCCGCAAGGAGTACCGGATGTTCGCGACCGACGGCTCGGCCGTCGGTACGGTCAACGGGCTCGCGGCCATCAACGCCCAGACGGGCATGTCGGAATTCTCGGGGATCGTCCTCCCTATCGTGGCCGAAGTGACCCCGTCGCAGACGCGCGCGGGCGGTGTGGTGGTCGCCACCGGAAAGCTGGGCGACATCGCCAAGGAGGCCGTCCAGAACGTCAGCGCTCTGATCAAGAAGTACACGGGTGAGGACATCTCCCGCTACGACATCCACATCCAGTTCGTCGGCACGTCGGACGGGGTCGAGGGCGACAGCGCGTCGGTCTCGATCGCGACGGCCGTGATCAGCGCCCTCGAAGGGGTCGCCGTCGACCAGTCGGTCGCGATGACCGGTTCGCTCAGCGTCCGGGGCCAGGTGCTTCCGGTCGGGGGCGTGACGGCGAAGGTCGAGGCGGCCGCTGACTCCGGTCTTCGCCGCGTCCTGATCCCCGAGGCGAACATGGAGGACCTGGTCCTCGAGGCCCGCTACCGGGGCCAGATCGAGGTCATCCCGGTCCGGACCCTCCGCGACGTGCTCAAGTACGCCCTGGTCGGCACCGGCTCCAAGAAGGACTCGCTCCTCGAACGCCTCGCCGCCATGGTGCTCGCGACCAGCCGCTCCGGCGAGGACGCTCCGCCGACCTCCTCGGTGCCGGCAGCGCCCACCGGTCGCCCGGCGGGGTCGTGAGGGGCACGTTCCGAGTCCCGGTCCATCCGCCCGTCCCCCCGCGTCCCGTTCCGTACCCCGAGGAGGACGAGGAGGAGGAGGGGAAGTTCGTCAACCGCCCCTGCTACGAGTTCGACTCCCGCCTCGGGTCCTCCTTCAACGACAAGCACTGCCGGCACTGCCGCCACTACCTGACGTCGCGGTGCCCCCACATCGACGAGTTCCTCGAGGACGTCGAGGACCTCTCCCCCGAGTGAGGGAGCGGCGGTGCGGGGCCTCCTCGTGGGCCGGTTCCAGCCATTCCACCTGGGTCATCTCGGCCTCGTGACCGAGATCCAGCGCGCCCACCCCGGCACCGGACTGCTCGTGGTGATCGGGACGGCGGAGGAATCGTACACGTGGACGAACCCGTTCACCGCCGGCGAACGGATCGAGATGGCCGAGCGGGCCCTCCGGGAGGCGGACATCCCGGGGACGCAGGTCCTTCCGCTCCCCGACATCCGCCGGCACGCCCAGTGGGTCGCCTACGTCGAATCCATGGTCCCCGCCTTCGACCGCATCTACACCAACAATCCGCTGACCCGGCTGCTCTTCGAAGAAGCCGGGTACGAGGTCGAGGGGACGCGGCTTCTGCACCGGCAGAAGTTCGAAGGCGCCCACATCCGGGCGTGTCTCGCCGCGGACCAGGGCTGGCGTCCGCTGGTGCCTCCCTCGGTCGCCGACTACCTGTCGGAGCTGGGGGCGCCCGCGCGGCTCGCGATGCTCCGCCCCTCCTCCGGAGGGACGGACGGAGCGCCGTCCCCTTGACCGACCGGGCGCGTCCCCGTCGGTTCGAGCCGCTCCCGGAGTGGGTTCAGCCCGCCACGCGCCTGGTCCACGCCGGCCGCCTGCCGGACCTCAACGCCGGGGCGATCGCGCCCCCGATCTACCAGACCTCCACGTTCCGCTATCCCGCGGAGTACTCGGAAGCGGCCGCCCAAGGCCACGTGCACATGTACTCCCGGCTGTCGAATCCCAGCGTCGACGGCCCGTCGGAGGTATTGCGCCAGCTCGAGGGTGGCGAGGAGGCCCGTCTCTTCGCGTCGGGCATGGGCGCGACCAGCGCGGTGCTGCTCTCCCTGCTCCGAACGGGGGACGAGGTCGTGGCGCTCGAGACGCTGTACGGCGGAACGACCGACCTCCTCGAGGACCTCGGGGCTCGCTTCCGTCTCCAGGTCCGGACGGTCCCCCCGGACGCGGCCGAGGCCCCGGAGTCGCTGGTCCGGCGCGGGACCAAGCTCGTGTGGCTCGAGAGCCCGACGAACCCCACGCTCACGCTGGTGGACCTACGTCGATGGGCAGAGGCCGCCGACTCGGTCGGGGCGGTGCTCGTGGTCGACAACACGTTCGCTACCCCGATCAACCAGAACCCGATCGCCCTCGGGGCCGACCTCGTCGTCCACAGCGCGACCAAGTATCTGGGCGGACACTCGGACCTGGTGGGCGGGGCCGTGGTGGGTCCGACGGCGCTGCTCGGTCGGATCGACCCCAAGTACGCCCTGGGGGCCCCGATGGATCCGTTCGCCGCGTTCCTGCTCGCCCGGAGCCTGAAGACGCTGGACGTCCGCATGGCGCGGCACAACGCCACCGGCGTCCAGGTCGCGGCGGCCTTGAAGGACCATCCCGCCGTGGCTCGCGTGCACTACCCCGGCCACCATGGGCCGCCCGAGGAGGCGCTCGCCCGCCGGCAGATGCGGGGCCGAGGGGGGATGATCGCCCTCTCCTTGCGGGGAGGCGCGGAGGCGGTGCCCCGGTTCCTGAAGCGTCTACGGCTCGTCCAGGTCGCGGCCAGCCTCGGGGGAGTCGAGAGTCTCGTGAGTGTACCGGCGGCCACGTCGCATCGCCACCTCTCGAAATCCCAGCTCGCGGCGCGGGGCATCGACCCGGGGCTGGTGCGCATCTCCCTGGGGCTCGAGGACCCCGGCGATCTGGTCCGGGACCTCTCCGAAGCGCTGACCGCTTCCGCCGAGTAACGCCACCATTATAGGCCGCCCGACTTGCTCGGGCCCTGACGCCACTGTAGCTCAGCGGCAGAGCGGCTGATTCGTAATCAGCAGGTCGGGGGTTCAAATCCCTCCAGTGGCTGACGCGCATCTCCGCGGGTCGATGGCCGACCGCCCGTCGGGATCGAAACCCGGGCGCGGCCCTCGTCCCGGGTATAAGCCGAGCGGCCACCTCCACTCCGAGGCGCTGGTGGAGCCGGGTCCGTGGTCCGACGAGTTAGCTCCCGTGGGGCCCATGTTTCCCTTCCCGCCGTCTTAGCGGTCGGCGCGGTGGCGGTGCTCGTCGCTGTATCGGGGGTGTACTGGGGCTCGGTCGACGGGCCCAAGGGGGCGGCGACCGGGGTCATCACACTCGGGAGCCCCACCTATTTCAGCCTCGTCTGCTCGGCCACCGGGCCCGAGCCGGTGTACTTCCTGAACATCTTCCCAATCGAGTCGGTCGCCGGAACGGTCACGACGGCGGACTTCGGGCTCGGGATCGAGACCGCGTCGAACCACTCGTACGCCCCGGACGGGCTGGCCCCCGTCCCCAATCCGGACCTCCCGTGCTCCGCGCCCCCGCCCCACGG
>JASHXS010000130.1 GCA_030043405.1 Thermoplasmata archaeon
GTGGGGGAGCCCTCGCCGACCTCGCGATCCTGGTGATCGACGTGCGCGAAGGGGTCATGCCGCAGACCCGCGAGTCGATCCAGATCCTTCGGCACGAAAAGACCCCGTTCGCGGTCGCGTTGACGAAGATCGACCTGCTGACGGGATGGCGAAAGCCCCAGGGACCGGTGCCGCTGGCGGAGCAGCTCTCCAAGGGCGGGTCGGAATTCCAGAAGACGCTGGACGCGAGACTGTACGCGGTCGCGGAGGAGCTCGTCGGCGCGGGCTTCTCGGCCGAACGGTACGACCGTGTCAGCGACTTCACGCGCAACGTCGGCATCGTACCGCTCTCCGCGAAGAGCGGGGTCGGCGTTCCGGAGCTCATCGCCCTGCTGGTGGGTCTTTCCCAGCGGTTCCTCAAGGAAGAACTCCGCCTCGAGGCCGGCAGTGCCGAAGCGACGATCCTCGAGCGGAGCGACCAGAAGGGCGTCGGACCGGTCGGGAGCATCATCCTCTATCGCGGACGGCTGCGCGTGGGCGACGAGGTGGTGGTGACCGGGCGAACCCAGACCTTCGCGAACCGGGTGCGGGGCATCTATCGACCGGTGCCGCTGAAGGCCGACAAGCACCCGAAGCACGTCCGCCTCGAGTCGCTGCCCGAGGTCTCGGCGGCGGCCGGCGTCTACGTGGCGGTCCCTGGCATCGAAGACGCCCTGCCTGGCGGCCTGCTGCGCGTGGTCGAAGGCGACGAGGAACGCGCCCGGGTGACGGAGGAGTTGACCCAGCAGAGCCACCCGGTCGCGGACCTGGCCCCTTCCGGGATTGCGATCTACGCAGACACCCTCGGCGGCCTGGAGGCGCTCGCATTCGAGTGCCGGGAGAAACAAATCCCGGTCCATGAGGCGGGAGTCGGGCCCGTCGGCCGACCGACCATCCTCCGCATGGCCGACGTGAAGGACCCGACCCATCGGGCGGTGCTGGCCTTCAACGTGCCGGTCCTTCCCGAGGCGCTGCCGGAAGGGGAGGCGGGCCCGGTCCGGGTCGTGAAGGGCGAGGTGATGTATCGCCTGATCGAGGAGTACTCGGCGTGGCGAGCCGAGCGCCTCCGGGAGATCCAGGCGCAGCGTCGGCTGGCCCTGGTCCACCCGGCGAAACTCGAGGTCCTTGAGGGGTTCATCTTCCGCGTATCGAAGCCGGCGATCGTGGGGATCAAGGTGCTCGGAGGCACACTACGGCCCGGCGTCCGGCTGATGCATTTGGACGGGACCGAGGTGGGGGTGCTAAAGTCGCTGCAACGGGAGAACGAATCCGTCCAGGCGGCCGAGGAGCAGGAAGAACTGGCCGCGTCCATCGACGGGGCAGTGGTCGGACGCAATCTGAAGGCCGGGGACGTCCTTCTCGTCAGCGTGCCGGAGAGCGCCGCCCGTTCCCTGCGGGGGCAGACCCTTACGCCCAAGGAACTCGAGATCCTCGAAGAGGTCGTCCGGCTCCACCGGACCAGTCACCCGTTCTGGGGTCAGTGAGCCGCCGGCGGCTCCGGCCCATCGGACTCCAGGTCCGCGTCGTCCTCGAACGGGTCGTCGAGCGGGTCGTGGTCGCGCGGCACGGGCGCCGGGTACCGCGGGAGGACGGGGGCCGGCTCATCGTACACCCCCCGGCGCAGGAACAGTCCCAGGAAGGCGGCCATCCCACCCAAGGCGACGAGCAGGACCGCGCCCGCCAGGATGGTCAGTTCGGCCCATCCCGGGATGTTGTTCGAGTTGGTCGCATACGACTCGAGGGCACTCCCGGCGAACGACGTGTTCGACAGGTGGGTGTTGTACAACGAGAGCAGGAAGGGGAAGGTGAGAGCCCCCGAGTGCGTCCACAGCCCCGAGGCGTTGGCGGACCACGACACCAGGGCGGGCCCGGACATGCAATAGTGGGAGACCGAGGAGCAGGGGATCCCCTGGTACAGACTGACCGCAAGTGTCTGGGTCGAGCTCCACGAGATCGAGAACGTACCGGACGACGTGTTGACCCCCGATACCACCCCGACCCGATCCTGGTAGGGCACGATGTTAGGGGCCGAGATCGCCCGGGTCTGCGTGTACGTGTGGGACGGGGTGGTGCCCGGGAGGATGAAACCGGTGACCCCGAGGATCGCCCCCACGACGGCCAGCGCTACGCCGATGGCCAGAAGTCCGGTCCGCACGGGCCGGGGATGCCCAAAAGGGTAGGAATAGACTTCCGCTCGAGCGGGGCGGGGGGAAGCGGCCCCGCCGCCCCGATATATAGGACCGCCGGCGTACCGTGAGATGCTGTGACAGAGTCGGGGACTGTCTCCAGCAGTGTGCCCGTGGGGCCCGCCTGCCCCATGTGCAAGAGCACGCACCGGATCTCCGACCCCGTGCGCTCCGAAGTTTGCTGCGCGGAGTGCGGCTTGGTGTTTGAGGCGGGCGAGCTGTTGGCGACGCCACCGCCCCTCTCCGACTCCCCCAGTTCGGATGGCAGCGGACGCGGCATCGGGCCGTTCGCCCGACCGGGCGGCACCCGTCGGACCTTGGGTTCGACCCTGTCCCTCGCTCGCGACGGTCAGGGCAAGCGCCTCGACTGGCACCGACGCTACGAATTCCAGCACCTGAAGCGCGTCATGCAGCGCCAGACCGCTCGGGTCGCGGACGGCCCGTTGGACCGCTCGCCCGCCCGCAGCGAGATCGCGCAGGCGGCCGAGCGAATGGGTCTCCCACCCGTGGTGCTCGCGGAGGCGGAAGAGATCTACCGGGAGTCGAAGGTTCGCGGCCTGTTCCGCGGACGGAGCCTACCGGCCAGCGTAGGCGCCGTGGTCTATGCCGCCTGCCGCCGTTACTCGATCCCGCGCACGCTGGGCGAGGTGGCCAGCGCGGTGGGGGCCCGTCGTTCCGAAGTCGGACGGACCTTCAAGGTGGTCCAGCGGGGCAGCGGGGTGGCCGTGCCCGGCGTGGGGACCAAGGCCTTCCTCGCACGATACGCCCAAGAGTTGGCCCTCTCCCCCAAGGTTCGCTCCAACGTCGAGGCGATGCTGGACGCCGCCCGCGACGACCCGGAGCTGTCCGGCCTTTCGCCCCACGGGCTCGTGGCCGCCCTCATCTATCTCGCCGCGGAGAAGAATGGCGAGCGCCGCTCTCGGGCCCAGGTTGCCCGAGTGACGACGGTGACGGAAGTGACGCTTCGCTCGACGAGCCGGATCCTCGAACGGATCTGGGGGCCCGAGCCCCGGCCGGCCCACCCGCCTACTTGAGCAGGAAGTACCCGGCCGCCTTCTCGCGCACTTTGCGGCGGGCCCACCCTTTGTTCTGCAGCTCTTGGAGGGCGTTCAGCACCATGTTCTTCGGGAGCTTGGCCGCCTGGGTGATCCGCTCGGCCGTGCCCATCTTTTCCTCGACGGTGTAGGCGAGATCCTTCATCGCCTTGTACACCTTCACGGCGTTCGCGCTGACCTCGTCCTCAATCCCCATCGGCGTCCCCGAGCGGGCGGGGGACGGCCGCACTCTTAATCTTGGCGGCCGCCGCTCGCCCGTCGGAGGCGAGGGCGGTGAGCCGGGCGCCGGGACTGCTCGTCTGGGATCCCCGGTTCCTCGAGTATGACTTTGGCCCGGACCACCCCTTCACCGAGCGTAGCCGTCGCTCCGCCGTCGACCTGTGGAGAACCTTGGTCCCCCCCGGTGCGAAGTTCGAAGAGGCGGGAGAGCTCGAGCCCGCCTCGCGGGCGGTGCTGGAAAGGTTCCACGAGTCCGCGTACCTCGATCGCGTGGAGGAGTGCAGCGCTCGGGGCTCCCGAGCCCCGCTCGACCAAGGAGACACCCCGGCCTTCCACGGGTGCTTCGAGGCGGCGGCCCGCATCGTGCAGGGGGGCGTGCAAGCCGTCGACCATGCCCTGGCGCATCGGACCGCCGCGTTCCACCCCAGCGGCGGACTCCATCACGCCCACCCGGGGGCCGCGAGCGGTTTCTGCATCTTCAACGACCTCGCGGTCGCCGTCGCCGGCCCCGTGCGCGACGGGCGTCGGGTGGCGTACATCGACCTGGACGCGCATCACGGGGACGGCGTGATGTACGGATTCTACCGGTCTGGTCGGGTGCTCGACATCGACTTTCACCAGGACGGCCGGACCCTCTTCCCCGGGCGGGGCTTCGTCCAGGAGGTGGGCGAGGGGGACGGCGCCGGGCTGAAGGTCAATGTCCCCCTACCCCCCTTGGCCGGCGACCGGGCCCTGCTCTCGATCTTCGAGCGGGTCGTACCGACCCTGCTCCGGTCGTTCCGACCCGATCTGATCATCGTGCAGCACGGCGCCGACGGTCACGCGGGAGACCCTCTCACCGCGCTCCAATACACGCGAGAGTCGTTCGACCGGATCGATCAGCTCGTGGGCGCGCTCGCCACGGAGCTCTCGGAGGGCCGGCTCGTGGTGGCGGGCGGCGGCGGGTACCGGCCCGAGTCGGTGGCCCGCGTTTTGGCCCGGGCCGGGGCCCGGGCCCTGGGCTGGCCGGTTCCTGAACCCTCCACACCGCTCCCAGATGCCTGGCGTGCCGGATTCTCTACCGAATTCGGACGAGCCGCTCCGGTCGACTGGGCCGCACCGGTAGGGGTGCCGGCGCTCCGTTGGCAAGCGTCGGACGCGGACGCCCTGATCCGGGAGCTGTCGACCCAGTTGGGGGTACGTTTCCCAGAGTCTGGCGCGCCCTAGAGTCGCGCGCCCCACGTGGGCCGGTCCAGCAGGTCCTGGTCGGTCGCTCGGATACCCTCCTCGACGTCCCGAGCCGACAGGGCACCGGAGCCCCCCCGGAGGCCCCGCTTCCGCACGTCCGCCCGGCTCAACACCATCGCCCCGATCGCGCGGAGCTCCGCCTCGACCTCGTCGCGGACGGTCGCCGAAGAGTCCGCCCCTATCGTCGGGATCACCGTACCGAAGAGAGCGTCTCGCTCGAGAAAGTAGGACAGGTACCCGCGGAGCAACTCCTGTCCTTCGACGCTCAGCTCCGGGGGTCGATCCGGCGGGGGCACTACGCCCAACGGTTCGGAGCCGCCCGTCGCCCGGAGTTCGAGCAGCTCCCAGCCGCCGAGCCCGCCCGCCAGCGCCACGGGCCCTGGGCGCCCGTCAAAGAAGAGCGGAAGACGCTCGAGCCCGTCCGCCGCCTCGGGCGGATCTTCGCAAGGAAAGTCCTCCGGCCGGGGCATCGGGAGGCGGCTCTGGAACTCTCTCCGGACCTCCTCCTCATCGACCCATCTCCCCGCTCGCTCGAGGGCGGATCGGTACCGACGATGTCGCCGCTGGGCCTCGGAGCGAAGCCGGCTCCCCCGAGTCCCCCATCGTCGGCGCACCACCGCCAGCTCCGGTTCGAGCCCCATCGCAGGTCCGCGCTCGGCCCACGGCGTCCGCGAGCGCAGGCTCGAGAGATCGAGGCCGGGGCAGGAGAGGACCAAGGTCGCCTGAGCGCGTTCCCCGATGTGTACATCCACGGGATACTGCTGACAGGGGCTCGGCCGGGCCGACCAGCCCCGACAGCGCTGGTTGTCCAGGAGCTGGCAACCTCCCCCCTCCGGTCTCGCCCGCAGGAACGAGGCGTGTCGTTCGATTCGGAGGTCGACCCCCGGCAGGATCTGGAGGAGCCGCTCTCGCTCCTCCGGCTCGATCCGGGGCTCGGCGTAGCAACAGAGCCCGCAGTCCGGGCGGCAGGTGAAGGCGAAGCCGCCCAAGAGGCGAAGGTCGACTTCCGCTCCGGTTCCCTCCGCCATCCTCTCGAGCCTACGGCTTCGGGAGACCTCGTGGGACTTAATGCGGGGTCCCCGGGCGACGCCGCGGACGGTTCACGAACGCCGAACCTTTAACAGGGGGCGCCGTGGCGACCGACGATGGTCCTGCGGGCGCGCGACATCATGGAACCGAAGGTCCTCACGGTCGACGGGGAGACGACCGTCCGTGAGTGCGCTCGGCTGCTGGCGGAGCGTCACAAGGGCTACGCGGTCGTATTGGACGCCGGGGGGACCGTGGCCGGGATTGTAACCGAGTGGGACTTCCTCTCCAAGGTCCTCGCCACCGGCGGCGACGCGACCCAGCTTCGGGTCCGGGAGATCGCCACCGCGACCGTGCGCTCGTGCACGCCCGACACTCCCGCGGAAGACCTGGTCGAGACGATGGCGACCGAGGGGATCCGACGCATCGTGGTCCGGTCCGGTCCCCAGGTCGTCGGCATCATCACGTCGCGGGACGTGCTCGTCATGTTCCGGCAGTACGTCGACAAACTGTCGAGCCAGATCGCCGGCTACCACTCCGACCCGGCGCCCCTCGGCTAAGTCCGCCGGGGCGCAGCCTTATCTTTTCGCGTCGGGAGCAGGGGGCAGGAACTCCCGCGCCCCGTTCCCCGCGACGCCCAGCCGCGCCGGACCGATGGCGGCGGTGCCGCGATGCAGTACAAGTGGAAGGTTCTCTCCAACACGACGATCGCCACCCTGATGGCGGCGATCGACACGAACATCGTCCTGATCTCGCTCCCGACGATCGGCCGGGAGTTACCCGGGACCAGCGCGACCACCCTGCTGTGGATCCTGCTGGGGTACTCGCTGCTGACCGCCGTCGTCCTCCTCAACTTCGGGCGGCTGTCCGACCTGTTCGGCCGGGTGCGCCTCTACGTCCTCGGGTTCGCGGTGTTCACCGTCGGGTCGCTACTCTGCGGGCTCTCCCAGACGGGGATCGAGTTGGTGGGCTTCCGACTCGTCCAAGCCGTCGGGGCCGGCTTCCTCTTCTCCAACTCGGCCGCGATCATCACCGATGCCTTCCCGCCCAACGAGCGCGGGCGCGCGTTGGGCATCAATCAGGTCTCGATCGTCGCGGGAGCCGTCTCGGGGCTGGTCCTCGGCGGGATCATCACCTCGACCATCGGCTGGCGGTGGATCTTCTTCGTGAACGTACCGATCGGGATCATCGCGACGGTCCGCGCCCACTTCGACCTGAAGGAGCTCGTCCTCCCCTCCGAGCGTCCGCACATCGACTGGCTCGGGAACATCGCCTTCGCGGTCGGCCTCGCCCTCATCCTCCTGGGCGTCACGCTCGGGGCGCTCGGGAACGTGAGCGACCTGGACGGGATCGTCATGGCGCTCGCCGGCGTGGCCTTGCTCGTCCTCTTCCTCTGGATCGAGGCCCACGAGAGCTCGCCGATGCTCGACCTCGGCCTCTTCCGGATCCGGGAATTCACCGCCACGGCGACCGCGTCGTTGCTCAACGCGTTGGCCCGGGGGGCCTTCACGTTCATCCTCGTTTTCTACCTCCAGGGCCCCCCCCGATTTCTGAGCCCGTTCACGGCCGGCCTCTTCCTCATTCCCGTATCGGCCTCGCTGGCGACCTTCGGTCCGATCAGCGGGTGGTTGTCCGACCGATGGGGGCCGAGGTGGTTCGTGCTCTCTGGACTGGTCGTCTCGGCCGGGGGATTCCTCTGGTTATCGACGATCACGAGCGGGGAGACCTTCTACCAGCTGGCCCCGCCGCTCATCCTCGTCGGCGCCGGGTTCGGCCTGTTCGCCTCACCCAATCGCGCGGTGATGATGACCTCGGTCCCGCCCCGACGGCGGGGCGTGGCCTCGGGGATCGGCACGACCTTCGTGAACACCGGCGCGACGATCTCGCTCGGGATCACCCTGGTCGTGATGTCCCAGGTCCTCCCCCGCTCGGCCATCATCGCCATCTTCCTCGGTTCGTCGGCGCAAGGCGTCGCACCGGGGGTCGCGAGCGGATTCCTCGAGGCCATCCACGTCGT
>JASHXS010000131.1 GCA_030043405.1 Thermoplasmata archaeon
TCGAGCTGTGGTGCGAGGACGCCCTCGCCGGCCTGCCACGGCGACTTCGGCCGGGATCGGTCGATGTCGTGGTCACCAGCCCACCGTACAACCGACGGATGCCGTACCGCACCTACCGTGACGACCGCCCCCGGGACGAGTACCTCCAGGCTCGCGAGGCGCAGGCGACCCGCCAGCGCCCGTTCACGCACCGGGACGTCGGTCAGTTGGTCGCGTTCTACTACAAGGAGCCCGAGAAGGCGCTCCAGGAAGCCCGGGACGAGATGGCGAAGATGAAGGCGAGCGCCGCCGCCACCCCGCCCTCCGCGACCCGGTAGTCCTATCCGCCCCATCCCCCTCGGCCGGGGGATGCCCTCGGACCGGCCCTTCGCCCGACTCCGGGCCGGCCCTCAGGAAAGCCCCGTCGAGCTGTGGTGCGAGGACGCACTCGCCGGCCTGCCGCGGCGACTCGGGCCGGGATCGGTCGATGTCGTGGTCACGAGCCCGCCGTACAACCGTCGGATGCCGTACCGCACCTACCGTGACGACCGCCCCCGGAGCGAGTACCTGCGTTGGGTCGGCGACGTGGGACGGTCCGTCGAGCAGGTCCTCTCCGACGGCGGGTCCTTCTTCCTCAACGTGGGGGGGTCGCCTTCGGACCCCTGGTTGCCGTACGATGTCGCCCGGGAGGCGGGCCGGCCGTTCGTCCTCCAGAACGTGCTGCACTGGGTGAAGTCGATCGCCATCGATCGGGCCGCGGCGGGCCGGGCCGCCGGCCTCGACCGCGACCTGGCCCTCGGCCACTACAAGCCGCTCGTCTCGGAGCGGTACGTGCACGGGGCCCTCGAGTACATCTTCCACTTCACGCGGCGCGGCGATGTCCCGCTCGATCGACTCGCGATCGGGGTCCCGTACCAGGACAAGTCGAACGTGCGACGCTGGCGGGGGGCGGCCGCCGACCTCCGATGCCGGGGGAACACGTGGTTCCTCCCGTACCCGACGATCCGATATGCCCAGCGGGACCGTCCCCACCCGGCGACCTTCCCGCCCGAGCTGCCCGACTGGTGTTTCCGTCTCCACGGTCTCTCCCGAATTCGGCTCGCGGTCGACCCGTTCGTGGGGATCGGGTCCTCCGCGGTCGCCGCCGCGCAGCGAGGGATCCCATTCGTCGGGTTCGACGTCGACCGGGCCTACCTGGCGGCGACGACCGAACGGATCCGGGGTCGGTCGCCGACCTCGAAGCGTCGGCCGGCGGTGTCGGGACGACCGGGGATCAGTGGGACTCTTCGTCGGAGCCCGACGCGCCGGGTGGGCTCCACGACTTGATCGGTTTTCGGTTCACGCCCGCCGCGGCGGCGAGCGCGTTCTTGGTCCCTTCCTTGGTGCGCTTGCCGGCGGCCGCGAACGCATCCCACGTCGCACCGCCCGCCCGCGAGACACCGTCGGAGATGCGGCCCGGCAGGCGCCGGACCTCCTCGTCGATCGTCTTCCCGAGGTTGGCGAGGTCCTCCTGGATCTCGGCCCCGAGATACTTGGCCCCTTTTCCCGTCTCGCGGCCGAACCGCTCGATCTTGTCGTCGAGGTCGCTGAACTCGGTCGCGAAGTCCCGCCCGAGGCCCCGCGCGGCCTGTCGCATCTGCGACATGTGCTCGCGGAACTGGGCCCCATCTTGGGAAGTGCTCATGCTGCCCACCGGCGGGGAAATTCGCGGACTCGTCAGATAAAGGTTCGGCAGCAGTGGAAAGGCCGGTCAGCCGCCCATGCGACGGTCGGCCTTCCGCCGCCGTCCGCGCGCACCGGGGGCCCCCGTGGATGCCGGCGCGGGCGCCGGAGCGGGCGCGAGGAGCCGCCGCTCGGTCTCGACCCCGTGGGCCCACCGGACCAGCAGCTCGACGCCCAGTCGGCCGGGGTCGGTGACCACCAGCTCACCGCCCATCGTGCGGGCGATCTGTCGCGCGGCCGTCTCGTACTCGGGGTGCGGGGATTTCAGCAGGATCATCGTGCTCCGGAGCGGCCGCACGGTCGCCATTTCGGTGGCCCGGGCGAGCGCCTGCTCCATCGCCCGGTCGAGCTGGCCCGAGTGCACCCGGCCGTCGTCCCCGGTGTAGGCTTCCGGTAGGCCATCCGTGATCAGGTACAGTTCCCGGCGGTTGGCCCGCGAGGCCCGCAGGAGGAGATGGGCGGCGCGGAGCGCCTCCCCGGTGTTCGTGAACGAGCCGGCCTTACATTCCCACAGGGTCACGAGGTCCAGGACCTCCACCTCGTTGTCGAACGCCAGGAGGTCGATGGTGGCGTCCGGATGGCGCCGACGGACGGCCACGTACAGCGCCAGGAGGGCTTTCTTGGCAGCCTCCAGCTTCCCGGCCTCCGCCATGCTGCCCGAGCGGTCAAAGGCGAGCACGACGTGGACCCGTTCGCTCGTTACTTCGCGGAAGACGTAGCTCGTGGATTCGTCGATGTGACGCTGCCCGGCCATCCGGGCCGCCAGGAGCGAACCGGGGACGTCGAGGTGGGCGACCTCCTCGGCCCGGCGCAGTCGCGCCTTCTCGTACACTCCGGTCGCCCCCTCGCCCTTCAGCGAGAGCCGAACGTCGGCCGGGAGCTTGCGGCTCTCCTCTTCGAGGAGGAGTCGGGCGAACCGCTCGACCAGCCCGAAGGTGACGACGAGGTTGGCGCCCTGCTCGGCGACGAAGCCTCGTTCCTTGAGCTCCCGCTCGAGGCGGCGAGCCTCTCCCTCCTTGACGCGGTTCTCCGTCTCGGCCGCGGCCCGACGGG
>JASHXS010000132.1 GCA_030043405.1 Thermoplasmata archaeon
CCACGATGGGCCCTTCGATCGTGTCGCAGACGCCCATCGCCGTCGCCTTGCCCGGGTACTCGAGCTTGACCTGGGTGCCGATCGCGACGAAATGTTGGAGCACCACCATCGTCGCCGGGTTGATGGCGCACGCCGCGAGCCCCGTGGTACGGGCTCTCCCGTATACGAGACGGAATCCCCCCGGGCGGCTCGGGTGGGCGAGCACCGGTCGGCCGCCAACCGAGTCCTGGAGGTACTTCGGGGTCCGATTCTCCTCCTCGTCGGTGGTGTGGTGGCCGAGCTCGGCCAGGAACTCCCAGCCCCCGAGCCCGAGCTTGTCGACGACCTTGCGGATCTTCGCCGCCTTCTGGCACAACCCCTCGGCGATGACCAGGCAGGCCCCGCCGCGGATCCCGTTGGTCGGGACGCGGGCGAGGTTGCGGAACGCGCTGACCTCGGCGTCCCCCTCGGTCGACTCGCCCGAGATCGCAACGGGTACGTTCCGGACCACGAGGGCGATTTCGTCGGGAGTCGGCACGTACTGGAGGTGCTGATGGTACTTGTACAGCGGGATCTCCTCCTGGTACCGTTCGACCTCCTCCCGCTCCGGACGGAAGGCGGCGAGACCCAGGTCGCGCCGGACGACGTCCGCGAGGAGGACGCTCAGCGCCTGGGCCGTGCCCCCCGCCGCGCGGATCGGGCCCGCGTAGTACAGCTCGATGTACGGGCCGTCGGGCCCGTCCCGCACGTGCACCTCGGCGAGCCCTTCGAGCGGGGCCACGAGGATCCCCTCGGTCAGGATGGCGAGCCCGACCCGAAGGGCGGTGTCGACGCGGGACTCGACCGTCCCCCCGCGCGTAGGGTCGGTGGCGAGGCGCCGGGTGATGCGGACCGCGACCTCCTCGCGCGGTAGCTGTTCCGCCAAGGCTCGGATCTCGGCGGAGATCCCGTCGAGACCGAGGTGGGCGAGCAGCTTCTCCACCCGCATCGCCATGTCCTGCGCCCGGGGGATCTCGGGCGTCGTCTCCGGGTCGAACCCCTCCGACCGGGCCCGGGACGCGACCCGGTAGGCCCGGTCCACCTCGGACTCGATCGCGCCGAAGTACGAGTGCACGGGCCGCGGAGAGCGGGTTGTCGGATAAGTCCCGCGCGGACGACGGCCCGTCCGGGGGTCGAGAGGGCCCGCCTCGGGCCGGCCCACTCGACTTAAGGGGGTCCCGCGTTCCTCCGCCGGTCGCACGGCTCGGGGCGGGACCGGATGGGACTCTCGGACGACCTGACGAACCTCGCCATCTGGGGGTTGGTGGGCACCTGGCTCCTCGTCATCGGCACGCTGATCCTCATGTGGTGGCAGACCCGCTCGGCGCGCCACCTGAACTCGGCGAATGCGATCCTCGAGATGCGGGACCGTTTCGACTCGCGGGAGATGCGGAAGGCCCGGGCCCAGTTCTCGACGTGGCTCCTGAGCCGGGAGGGCGACTTCCCGCAGCTCGAAGTGCCCCGGATGTTCGAGATGCTCGGCTCGCTGACGCACGAGGGCGTGCTGGAGGAGCGGATGGTCTGGAGCGGGTTCGGCGGGTACGTCTCCGCCTACTACACTCGGCTGCGGGAGCCGGTGGATTACATCGGACAGTGGCGCAAGTCCTGGCGCGACCCGCTCATCTTCGGGCAGTTCGAGTGGCTGTACCACCGCATCCAGCGGATGGACAAGCGGATGTACCGCGGGCTGGGGGTCGTCTTCCTCCCGCCGGGCGAAGAGGCCGACCTGGTCCTTCGGGGCGAGGTCAAGAGCCACGAGTCCGTCGTCTAGGCGGCTACCCGTGGTGACCGGTCCGGCGACGACCACCGAGGAACGCCCCGTCGTCTCCGTGATCCTGGCGACGCTGAACGAACGGGCGAACCTTCCCGAGCTCTTCGAGCGCTTGCGCACGCAACCACTCCCGTCGTACGAGGTCGTGGTGGTCGACGATGGCAGCACGGACGGGACCCGGGAATTCGTCCAGTCGCTCGCCACCGGCGATGCCCGGGTGCGCCCGGTCTTCCATGACGGCAAGCAGACGACCGTCCGGGCCCAGTGCCAGGGGATCGCGAACTCCACGGGGGAGCTCGTCGTCATCATGGACGCGGACCTCCAGCACCCGCCCGAAACGATCCCCGCGTTGCTGACGGCCCTCGCGGCCGACCGTTCGCTCGTCCTCGCGAGTCGCTACGCCCCGGGCGGCTCGCCGGGTCGTCGGTCCGCGTATCGGGCTCTCCTCTCGTGGGGCGCGGAGTGGATCGCCCGTCGTCGCCTCCCCGAGACCCGTCGGGTGAGCGACCCGATGTCCGGGTTCTTCGCGTTCCGGCGGAGCGTGTTCGAACCGCTCGCGCCCGAGTACCGAGGGTACAAACTTCTCCTGTTCCTGCTCGTCATGAACGGGGCCCGGCCGATCGCCGAAGTACCGTTCACGTTCGCGCCCCGGGGGGCGGGCCGGAGCAAGGTCACCGAGGGGTTCGGGTTCTTCCGCGTGTTCCTGTCGGAGCTCGACCTCGCCCGGCAATACCGGCAGGAGTTCCGGCGCACGCATCCCGCGCCCCCCTTGGCAGGCCCACCCGCATAGGGCGCGACCCGGGAACGGCTATACGGGACGGTTCCTCCGCCGGACCCGTACGGCCCGGTGGAGGCCACCGGGGCTCCGAGAGGACGTCGGATGCGACTCTTGATCACCGGCGCTTCGGGGTTCATCGGGCGCCACTTGAGTCA
>JASHXS010000133.1 GCA_030043405.1 Thermoplasmata archaeon
ACGATCCGAGACCCGACCGACACGGCCCGACTGTACCGAACGACCCAGCCCACCCCCCGCTCGGGGGAGTCTCCCCCGCGCTCGCCCGCGCCGCCAGGCCAACGGGGGCCGCGTCGGGCGGGGCACCCGTCTCCCCTCCCCCGGTGGTTCCGGGAGCTCCTCGTCACCGCATCGGCGAAATAGGCCCACTCGCTCCAGCGGGTGTGCCCGACCAGACCGCGTCGCGTCGCGATGGGGTCGTCCAGGTCCACGGGTATTCGCTCTTCTGGCGCAGCGTGGGGGCGCCGAGCGCCAAGCCGACGGTACTGGTCCTTCACGGGGGACCCGGGATGCCCCACGACTACCTCCGACCCTTCGAGGACCTGGCCGGCCACGGTTACCGCGTGGTCTTCTACGACCAGCTCGGGTGCGGACGCTCGGACCGGGCGCGTGACGTTACCGAGTACTCGATCGACCGAGATGTCGAGGACCTGGAGGAACTCCGGAAGGCGCTCGACCTCGGCCGAGTGCACCTGATGGGTTCCAGCTACGGAGGACTGCTCGCGATCGCCTACACGCTCGCCTACCCGCGGGGCGTCCGGACCCTGACGAGCGTCAGTGGGCTCGCCGACGTCCCGCTCGCGGTGCGGGAGATGCGACGCCTCGTGAACGAGCTCCCCGAGCCCCTTCGTCGCGCGATCGAGGTCCATGAGGGTCGACAGGAGTTCCAACATCCGGAGTACCTCGCCGCCGTCCTGGAGTTCTACCGCCGGCATGTCTGCCGGCTCTCTCCCTGGCCCACGGAGGTGCAGTACACCCTCGACCAGGTCAGCCTCCCCAAGTACGGCTACATGAACGGCCCCAACGAGTTCACGATCGTCGGCACCATCAAGGACTGGGACGCCACCACCCGGCTCGCCGAGATCGAGGTGCCCACGCTCGTCACGGTGGGCCGGTACGACGAGGTCACCCCCGCCGTGGCCGCGTCGATCCATCGAGGGATCCGGGGCTCGCAGCTGCAGTTGTTCGACGAGAGTTCCCACTTGGCCTTCTGGGAAGAGCGAACCCGGTACTTCGAAGTGGCCTCGGCGTTCCTAGACGCCCACCGCTGAGACATCGCGCGTCCGGCCGGACTAGCCGGTGGAAGCGCCGCGGGGCGGAGCCCGCCATCGGGCGGTGAGGCGGCCGCGGAGCCGATACAGGAAGTAGACGAACACGGCCGTGACGAGCAAGATGCCCGGGATGGCGAACTCGAGTAGAACGTCCCAGAAGAAGAGGATCCCCAGCATCCCAAGGGCCACGTGGAATTCGACCCAGTCGGGTCGGTCCCCACCACCTCCTTGAGTGATCAGTCCCCAAGCCACCGCGCCGGCGGCTACCAACACGCCCGCCGCGACCCACGCGTCGACCAGGGGACGGGCGGACTGGAGGTCGATGAAGGTCCACGCATCGAAGGGCAGGGACCCGGCGACGACCAGGACCCAGGCCGGCGCCCATCCCGGACCGGGCCGCAGCCGGACGGCTCCGGCCGGGAGGACCAGGGCGAGCGCGATCAGTCCGACCGCGAGGGCCCCGAACACGGCCGCGTCGACCGGACCCGGCCCGTGCCCGGTCGAGACGGCGAACAGGGTGACGATCGCGAGGTAGACGAGAGCGGTTCCGGCTAGCCCCCGTCGGGAGAACCACCGAACTCCTCGGGCTTCGGGGTACAGCAGCCCCACGAGAAGGATCGGAAGCGCGATCGAGTAGGTGGCGTGGAAGACGGTCAGTCCGAGGGCCCAGAGCCAGTCGACGCCGCCGGCATGACCGTAGGTGGCGAAGGCGTTCACGGGCGCGCCCGTGGATTCGAAGAATGTGTGGACCGCGAACCCCTCCTCCCCGATGCCGTACGCCGCGCCGAGCAAGAGAATGGAGCCCCATCCCCGGTGCAGACGGACGACGACTTCCCGGATGAGGAGCGCTCCGCCGCCGTAGAGGGCCACGATCCCGGCGAATTGGATCAGGAACAGCAGCGGGTCGAAGAAGAGGGTCGTGATCGGAGTGGACCCCGTCAGGAGCTCGGGGATGGACGGGGCCAGCACCGCCAGGGCGATCGGGGCGCGATGGGCCGTGAGGAATCGGCGGAGGGCGAACCACCCGCGCGTGGGCGGATGGGTGCGGGTCACGGCTGGTCGTCCGGCGGCGTCCTACTTGAACCCGCCGCCCGGCGGCGTTCGGCGCTATAACAGGCGGTGTCTCTGCCCTGAAAGGAATCGATGCGGGAACGCCTCGCCCACGTCCCGTTCCGGGGGACCATACGCGAACGATCCGTCGAGCCGTACGTCCGGCTTCTCCAAGAGCTCCGATACCGGCGTCGGGTCAAGGGCGTCCTCCTCGACATCTCGAGTGGCGGCGGAGAGTCGATCGCCTCGACCGACCTCTACCTCGCCGTGAAGCGGCTGAACCAGGTGAAGCCCGTCTACGCCTCGATCGGCTCGGTAGGGGCCTCCGGCGCGTATCTCGCCGCCCTCGGGGCCCGGCGGATATTCGCCTATCCGGAGTCCGCCGTGGGCTCGATCGGGGTGGTCATGCCGCATATCGCCGTGCGGGAGCTCCTCCAGCGGCTCGGAATCTCGGTCGAGCTCCTGCACGCGGGAGTCCACAAGGATGCCTACCAGGGGTACCGGCCGCTCACGGAAGAGGAGCGCACCAAGATGCAGGCGATCCTGGAGGAGGGATACGAGTCGTTTGTGGGCCTGGTCGCCCGAGAACGCCACCGGCCCGTGGAGCAGATCCGGACGCTGGCGACCGGGGAGGTTTGGACGGGCCGCCGAGCCCTGGCCCTCGGCCTGGTCGACGCGCTCGGGGACCGAGAGGAAGCCCTTGCCGCCCTGGCAGAGACGACGGGCGTCTCGGTGGCGAAGACGGTTCGGGTCGGGCCGCCACGAGGCCTGCTGGACCGAGTATTGAACGGCCGCGGACCGGGCTTGAGCGGTGGGCTGATGGGGCACATCCGGGACGGCGTCGAGGATGCCCTGTTGGACGTGAGCGGGCTCAGCTACCGGCGGTAGGCCCACACGCCGCCCGAGCGGGGCGGCGACGTGGAGGCACCCTCCCCCCGCCCCCAGGGCGGTCCCCTCGGATCGCACGGCGACGCCCGGAGAAGCCCGCGGCGCTGAGTTGATATATACTTCCCCTCCCGTCGAGGGACATCCATGCCCGACAGCCGCCGCTCCGGCTTCTCCAGCGCCGCCGGTCTCATCCAGTACTACGACATGGAGGAGACCCGGGCGCTCAAGATCAACCCGTACCTGGTCGCCGGGATGGGAATCGCCGCGGCGATCCTCGTCGAAGTCCTGAACTGGCGACTCACGTAGCCGCGGCCGTCGGTACGGCGGCGACGCCCGGTGAGGGGGCCCTTCCCGGTAGGAATCGATTCTCGCGACGCCGGCCGAGCAAGACGACCTTTGAGTCCGGCGACTCGTCCAGCCTCAAATAGCCGGTCCGGTCCGCGAGGCGCGCGGCGAAATCCGCAATCTCCTCGTGGGACGGGACGTGGTCTCGCCCGAGTCGCTGACGCGACTTGCCCATGTAGACGTACCCTTTCGGCTCGATGAAGTCGGGTCGCGCGAGTTGGTCGAGCTCGGCGTACTCCTCCACCCACCCGAGATTCCACCCCCGGACGAGCGTGTGACGGATCACGCGACGCGTGGGCAGGTCGCGGACGATCGAGAGCGATTCGCGCAGACGCTCGAACGCGTCGTCCTGGGCTGGCAAGGTCAGGCGTCGGAACACCTCCGCGTTCGGCGCGGTGACCGACACGTAGAGCTGGGTGGGCAACGGGTCCAGGGCCCGGAGCGCGTCGGGGTTAGTGCCATTCGTCACCAGGAACGTCGTGATACCGCGCGCGTGGGCGAGTTCGAGGAAGCGGTTCATCTTGGGGTAGAGGGTCGGCTCGCCGGTCAGCGAGATCGCGATGTGCCGGGGGGACTGGGATTCGTCCCAGCGCTCGACCCGGACGGCCGGGTCCCCTTTGAAGCCGGAGAGGATCCGGCGTTGGGCCTCGACCGAACGGTCGAGCAACGACTCCGGGTCGTCGTACTCCGGCATCACCGCGTCGTTCTCCCACCCCTGGTTCCGCCAACAGAAGCGACAATGGAGGTTGCACGAGTCGATCGCCGGGGACATCTGGAGACAGCGGTGGCTCTCGATCCCGTAGAAGCGCCCCTTGTAGCAGTC
>JASHXS010000015.1 GCA_030043405.1 Thermoplasmata archaeon
CCGCCGGACTCGGTCGGGTGGCCGCGGGCGAGGGCCGAGAGCGAGCGCGCGAAACTTCCCACCACGCGGGCGAGCTCCGAGGGCTTGGCCCGGGCGAGGTCGCCGACGGTAGCGTACCCCGCCTCGACCAGGCGTTCGCCGGTCTTGGGCCCCACGCCGGGGATCGCCTCGACCGGGAGAGGCTCGAGAAACGAGGCGACCTGTTCGGAGGGCACGACCACGACCCCGCGGGGTTTCGCCCGGTCGGTGGCGACCTTGGCGACGATCCGGGTCGGAGAGACGCCGATGGAGGCCGGCAGACGCAGCTCGTCCCACAGCGCCCGCTGGACCTCGAGCGCGCACGCGCGAACCGCCTCGGGGCTCATGGGCGGCAGGTGGAGCGCCGCTTCGTCGATGCTCTGGGGTTCGACCTCGGGCGCGAAGCGACGCAGCAGGGTCCGAACGTCGCGGGAGATCCGACCGTACTTGGCAAAGTCCGGTGCGATCCAGGTGGCCTGCGGGGCCAGGCGTGCGGCTTGAGCGGTCGGCATCGCGCTGCGTACTCCGAGCGCGCGGGCCTCATAGCTCGCCGAGAGCACGACCCCCCGGGTCCGACCCGAACGGGGGGGCGGTCCGACGATGACCATCTGGCCCACGAGCTCCGGGCGCTCCCGGAGTTCGCACGAAACGTAGTAGGCGTCCAGGTCGACGTACACCACCCACCCGGGGTCGCGCTCTTCGGGCGGGAGCCCCGGCAGCGTGGGCTGGGAGCCGCCGGTCGTCATCCGGGCCGGAAAGGGACCGCCGCCGATAACGGCCGCGCCCGCTCAGGACCCGCCGAGGTCCACGGCCTTCGAATCCACCACGATGCCGTTCGCAGTGATCGCGTACGGTTGGACCGTCCGGACGTGCGGGGTCCGTCGCATCTTGAGCACCCGGAGCGAGAGCCCGACGCGGTGTCCATCGGACCCGGTCCGATACCCGAGCAGCACGACTCCGTCCGAGACGTACTCCGAGAGTCCGTCCCGCGTGACCTCGGGGTGCTGCGGGTCCGCTTCGGCGGTGAGTAGACTGGTCGCACCGGATTCCCGGCAGGCCCCGGCCAACGCGAAGAGGGTCGCCCGACGGCTCTGTTCGTCGTCGCTCAGCATGTTCAGCAGCGAGACGGAGTCGACCACGATCCGGTTCGCGCCCATGGCGGCAAGCTCCTTGCCGAGCTCGCCCTGGATCCGGTGGAGGCTCTGCCGGGTCTCCTTCGGGTCCAGACGGATGACCTTGAGGGTGCCGGCCTTCACGGCCGCGTCGACGGGCCAGCGGAACTGGCGCGCGGTCTCGAGCAGCTGCGGCACGTCCTCCTCCAGCGAGAGGAAGACGCCCTTCTCTCCCTTCGCCGCGCCCGTGAGCAGGAACTGGAGGCCGAGGCAGGTCTTCCCGGTCCCGGGGAGCCCGGACACGAGCACGACATGGCCGGCCGGAAAGCCGCCCCCGAGCATCTCGTCCAGGCCCGACACCCCGGTCGGGACCTTGGCCCGGGGGGTCTCAGACTCGCTCATACTGGGTGGTCACCAGCCCGTTCTTCGCCCCGACCCGGATGACGAATCGACCCTGGTACTCGGCGGGGACGTGCGCGAGGACCGGCATGAATTTCTCGATCAGCATCGTGCGCTGACGGTGCGAGTGGCTGGGGCTCGTCGTCCAGCTGAAGTGCAGCACCCCATCGACGGAGTCGAGCAGGGCTTGCTCGAGCGCGGGCGGCGCGACGCCCTCCGACAGGATGAGGTAGATCACGCCGCCCCATTCCTTGGCGCGGCGGCGCAGGCCCTTGAGCACGGTGAGGAGATCCCCGGGCTCGATGCCCCGACGGACGACCAGGTCCGTGAGCGAGTCGATCACAACGAGCTGGCGGCCGGCCTTGAGTTCGATGCCGTCGACCAACGCTCGGAGCGGCCCCCCGTCCGACGTCCGACTGGGCGACCCTCCCCCCAACAGGGCACTCGGAACGGCCGACCAGGCCGCCGGCACGACCGTGTCCGCGAAGTACTCACGGGAGAGGTCGAGGAAGGTCAGGTGGCGCTCGAGGGTCTCCGCGTACGTCTCTTCGAACGCCCCGCGAAGCTCGTCGAGCACCTGGTCCTGGGAGCGGCTCGTGCTGACGTACACGATCCCTTCCGGGTAGACGAACGGCCCCCGGGCGCTCCCCAGGTAGAACTGGTGGAGACGGGGCATGTCGTAGTGCAGCATCAGGTGGACGGCGGAGGTCAGCGCGAACTCCTGGTGTCCCGCGCCCGCCGATCCCCAGAGCAGCACCACTGAGCCGGCCGGCACTCCGCCGGTGAGGTAGTCGAAATCCGGTACCCCGGTCGGGACGCGCGCGGGTCGGTCCGTGAGGTCCGGCGACGGGGGCGGTCCGGCGGTCGTGTGGGTGGGAACGAGGAACGGTCGGGGGGACTGTACGGCCATTCGGAGACGGCTCCGGGCGCCCGACGCGGGCCTCCGGTATTAGTAGGCTCGGCTGCAGACGTTCCGCTCGGGGCGGGCTCAGCTCGCCGAGCCTTTCAGAAACTCCCGGAGCAGCACCGTCGCATACGAGCCCTTGGGCAACGCGAACTGGAATCGCACCCCGTCCTCGGCGTCGGGCGCCAGACCGAGCGGAGGCAACGGGATGAGGATCGGACGCCAGGCCCCCTTGCTCGACACCTCCGGGGCCGCCGGCGTGCGAAAGGAGTCGGCCGCCACCTGTTCCTCCCGGAGGATCTCGTGCAGTAATTCGGCGGGTCGGCCCGCACCCGTCGGAGTCTCATACCCGACGAGGGGGCCGGCGACCCAGGCCCGCCCGCGCCCCACGAGTTCCGCGCACTCGGTCAGGTTGTCCTCGCCGACCGGTATCCCGTCGTGGCTGCGCGTGGTCCCGTCCCGGGCCAGACGTAAGATCGCGTCCCCCACTTGGGGGCGACTCAGGGGCATTCCCTCTTCGGCCCGCGCGCTGAGCCAGCGGTTGAACAGGTACCCCTGGAAGGCGTGGACGAACAACAGCCGGAGGTCTCGGGAGAGGGCCCGAAAGGCGCGCTCCGGCGGATGGCCCTGGGCGAGATGTTCCAACAGGGTTCGTTCGAAGCGGTACTCCGCCGGGAATTCCCGCAACGCCCGGTTCGCATCGTGGTGGTGGGCGTACTCGAGTCGGGCCGCGTCGCCCACCCCGGGCTTCCCCGTCGGCGGCATCGCGGTCAGGTACGTCTCCACGGCGGCCGCGAGGTCCCCTCGCACCACCCAGCGACCCACTTCGTGCGTGACCGGGCGCACTTCGCCGAACCGCTGCGGCCCGAAGAAGTTCGGGAATCCGCCCAGCTCGCGGAGCTCCCGCTCGATCGCCCGATACACCCCCACGCACGTGGTGGGAGGCTGCGGCAGGGCGTCCACCCGGATGTCGAACGAATTGCCGTAATGGTGGCCGAGGACGAGCCCGTCCTTCGCTCGATAGACGTCGGTCACCTCGACTCGCGGCAGGTCGACGGGTCCGGCGGGCGGGGGCCCGCGGTACGAGACCAGGCGCTCGGAGACGGCCCGTCGGTCCTTGGTCCCGGCCCACTCCAGGGAGTGGCTCCCGAGCCCCAATCGACGCGCCAGCGCGGCCCCGAGTTCGTGCTGTTCCCAGTCCTGGCTGCGGACCCGCAGAACGGTGAACGGGCCGGCGGGGTCCGGGGTCGGGTAGCTGGAGAGTTCGGTCACGCGAAACGACTCCGCCGACGACTTGAGGCGGCCCGGCACCCCCGGGGTCTGGCTCGCGTAGAAGGCCATCCCCATCGCACGCTCCGAGGCGGGGGGCTCGAGGGGACGGGGCACCCCGATGGGAGTCGGGGCGCGATTATTAGATGCCGGACAGGTTCGTCCCGGCCACGTTGATCGAGGCCACCGCGCGGGTCCTCAAGAACGTCATCGACGTTCAGGTGGGGACGGAGGCGTGGGTGGGGCGCCCGACGGGCTCGGAGGAACCGGCGCTCGGCCGACGCCTCGCCGCCCTGTTCGCGACCGAGTATCGGGTGTACCGGGCCAGCGAACCGGCGGTCGTCCACTCGGTGATCTCGTACCACGCGAAGTCGGACGAGATCCACATCCGCCTGGGCGACGTGAACGTTCGCACGAAGGGGACGACCTTCGGACCCCTCCGTTTCGAGTACGGCGGCGTGACCTTCTCGATCAACGAACGGCTCACCGGTCGCTTCACGATCCTGGACGGCGAGAAGGCGGTCGGCACGGGCCAGTTGGGGTTCCGCTCCTGCGTAATCCGGGAGTACCCCGGGGAGCTCGAGGTCCTCTTCGTCAACCTCGCGGTCGGGTACGTGATCCGTACCCTCACGTGGGAGATGTTCGGGTGACCCGGGCCCGTCGGGCTCGCGGCCCGCCGTACCCCCGGCCCGGTGCCGACCGCGTGGTGGGACTCGACCTGGCCGGCTCTCCGAACCGGACGACCGGTTTCTGCCTCCTCGACCGAGAGGGCGTCGCGACGGTCCGGGCCCTTCACACCGACGAGGAGATCCTGGCGACGACCGTGGCGGCCCGTCCGGCGGTCGTGATCGTCGACGCTCCCCTCTCGCTGCCGCGGGGCCGCCGGTCGATCGAAGACCGTGCGGGCCCTCACCTCCGCGCCGCCGACCGAGAGCTGCTCCGGCTGGGGATCCGATTCTTTCCGATCACGTTGGGCCCCATGCGAATGCTGACCAGCCGAGGCCTGCGTCTCCGGCGCGCCCTGGCGGCCGCGGGTCTACGGGCCGAAGAGGGGTACCCCGGGGCCGCCCAGGACCTGTGGGGGATCGCGCGCAAACAGGCGGGGACCGAACGATTGCGGCGGGGGTTGCTGCGCCTGGGCGCGACGGGAGATCTCCGACGGAAGGACCTCACCCACGACGAATTGGATGGGGTCACCTGCGCGCTCGTGGGTCGGGCGTTCCTCCGAGGGGACTTCCTGGCCATCGGCTCCCTCGACGAGGGACGGATAATCCTGCCCTCTCGAACGGCGTGCGAGCGATGGTACCGCGCCCGGGGGCTCCGTCCGTCCGACGGCCCGCCCCCTCCGCGGCCGC
>JASHXS010000016.1 GCA_030043405.1 Thermoplasmata archaeon
GTCGTGGAGGTCATCGCACTGGGTTCGTTCCCAGAACCCGTCGAATCCCTCGTGGGCGGGTACCGGGAAGGCTGGGGCCAGACGCTGGACAAGCTGCAGCGGGAGCTGAGGTAGAGGCGATGTCCGTTGCCGACGACCGTATGGACTGGCGTTGGGTGCGCACAGGTGCCGGTAGGCCAGTATGAGCGAAATTCCCACGCCGCTCGAGCGGGCGGCGGCTCGGAACATCGTAACCCGGTACCTCCAGGTCAAGCCCGGGGAAAGTGTCCTCGTCGAGGCCTGGTCGCACACTCTCGCAATGTCCTCGGCGTTGGTGGACGAAGTCCGCCGGGTGGGCGGAGCCGCCTTCCTCGCACTGGAGGACGACGATGCGTGGTGGCGCGCCGTAGATCGCCATCAAACCAAGGCGCTCGGCCGACTGTCCGACCCCGAGTGGGCCGCCATCGGGGCCGCCGACGTGTACCTCCAATTCTGGGGTCCGGCGGATTCGGCCCGCCTCGAGAAACTGGGCGACCAGGGAGTAGGCGACTGGGGGGACGGTTGGTGGGAGCGCTGGTACAAGCTCGCTCGCAAGACGGGGCTGCGGGGCGGCCGGGTGGCCACGGGCTGGGTGACGGACAGTCGAGTCCGTCACTGGGGGCTCCGGAAACGGGAATGGATGAAGACCGTACTCTAAGGATGCCTCGCGGATCCCGACGAGCTGACCCGGGATGGAAAGCGGCTCGCGCGCGCCCTCACCGGCACGAAACGGCTCCGGATCACGCATCCCAACGGTACGGACCTCGAGGTGGCCCTGGCGGGCAAGCCCGGTCGGGTGTACGATGGCCGACCCCATCCCCACAACCGGGCGTACAGCGAATTCGACATGTTGGGGAACCTGCCCGAAGGCCATGTCCGCCTCGCACTCGACTCTCGGACCGCCGAGGGGACCATTGTGGCGAATCGACGTAGTTACGACGAGGTCTGGTTCCCGTGGGAAGTCTACCGTGGCGGGGAGTTCCGCTTCTCCCACGGCCGCTTGACCTCGTTCTCGTTCGAACGGGGCCAGGCCGAATTCGCCCGCAAGTACGCGAAGGCCACGGCGGGCAAGGATCGAACTGGCTCGCTCTCGATCGGGGTCAATCCCCGAATCCGGGATGTCCCCTACCTGGAGAGCAACGAGCGGGGCAGCGTCCGCCTGGACGTGGGGCGGAACACCTGGCTCGGAGGGAGCAACCGCTCGGATTTCCACGGCTCGATCTCCCTGGCCGGCTCGGAAATCTCGGTCGAAGGCACTCCCATCGTGCGCGCGGGTAAGATTCTCTAGCGCACCCGACCGGGCGGGCGGCCGGCGGTGGGCTCGGCCGTTCGGCGGGCGTAGGTTGACTACAGGGGAGAGACAGCGATCTTCTACAGCCGATCCTGTCGCTCGGGCTACGGTTTCGACCCGTCCGGGCGAGAAGTGGCGTACCGCAGATAGATCGCCCCGGATCGGAATGGCCGCGACTCCAGGAGTCGGAAGTCGTGCCGGCCGGGTGCCCCCATCGGCACCACGTCGTCGTGGTGGTCCGGCGTCGGCTCCATCTGGAACAGCGGGAGCCCCCGTCCGATGAGGCTCGGGGAGACGGTCAGGCAAAGCTCGTCCGCGAGGTCCTGGGCCAGCACGGACTGTACGAGTTGCACGCCTCCTGCGACGATCATGTTCTTCCCGGGCAGCGAACGGAGGCGGGCGATCTCGTCCGCAACCGAACCCCGAACGATCCGGGAGTTGTTCCAGGTGGCGGTCTGGAGCGTCTTCGAGAACACGACCTTCTCGACCTGGGTCGAGAACCTTGCAAAGGCCCGCCAGTGCTCGTTCTCGGTGTCGACGAGGCCCGGCCAGAAGCCCGCCCAGCCTTCGTAGGTTTTCCGGCCCAGCAGGAGCGTGTCGACCTCGCCCATCGGCCCCTCCCACATCGCCTGCCAGAACTCGCGTTCCGCCTCCGGGTCATCCGGCCCTTCCGTCAGCGCGGCAAACCCGTCCAGCGTCATGTACATCGTCACCAGGACCTTCCGCGGCATCGCTCGTCTCCCGCTCGAGGCACGGACGAGCCGATATTACGCGTTCGAAGGACGCTCCCTCTAGGCGCCGAGTGGCGGGGGCTCCCGCGAGGGGCCTCCGCGAACCCCCGGACGCGCTGGTTCTACCGGAGTTCCCGGAATCCCAACACGAGCACGACCATTCCCAGGGCCCAAAGACCGAAAGCGATGGCGCCCAGGACGTACAGGTTGACGGTGACCAGGATCAATCCCGGCTCCAGCAGGAGGAGCACCAGGCTGGACGAGAAGAACCCGTCCGCCCGCCGCTCGTACGCCGGGGCCCGGGAGGGAACGTTCCGATACGCTTCCATCACGAACCAGTAGTTGAGGGAGGCGAGCGAGACCAGACTCAAGCTGACGACGATGACCAGAATCGTTCCCTGGAAGAGCGTGTCGTTGATCTGCCCCGCGTTGGCCCGGTCATAGAGGAAGATCAGCGCGAAAGTGATGACAGCGATGCAGGTCGCGCCCAGTCCCGCCGTGAGGGCACGGTTCTCGTTCGCGTCGTCGTAGAGGGCGAGGTTCGACGGGTGGACCCGGCCGTCGGTGGTCACTCCCGGTCCAGCGGCCGCCACGGAGTTGCCAGTCGGAGGGGCCTAATCAAACCCAAACCCGCTGTTGAAGGGGACCGGGGCTCCGCTCGCTCGAACTCCGAGAGAGTTAATCCAGCGCGCTCCATTCCCCGACGCCATGCCGCCGAGCAAAGCCGGGAG
>JASHXS010000134.1 GCA_030043405.1 Thermoplasmata archaeon
CGAGCGAAAGGATGCGCTCCAGAAGAGTGGCGTACGGCTGGCGCTCGGGACCGAGCTCGAGCGGATCTCGGACGAACTCGCGGCGAACCACCGCGACGAGGCGACCACCCACCTGCTGGAGGCGGAGCGCCGGCTCGGCGCCTTCGAGGCGGACCTGAAGGGGCTCCAGGGACTGCTCTCCCAGATCGAAAGCCTCCGGAACGAGGCCGCCGACCTGGGTCTGCCGCTCGGCGAGATCTCCGGAGAGATCGAAGAGATCCGGGACCGCCTCGCGGCGCCCCGACTCACCGAGGAGACCCTCGACGAGCTCGCGCAGTCCGCTGCGCAGGCCCTGATGCTCCTCCACGAAGCGATCCCCTCCACGTTGGAGGAGGAGCTCGGCCGGCACGGGGCCACCCTGGACGCCTACCCCGAGGAGCACGTGCCCAGCGCCGTGGCCCGTCGCCTCCACGTCGAGGCGAGCCGCCACCTGAAGAAGGGCCGACTCCCCGAAGCGATCCAGAGCGTACGGGAACTGCGTCAACAGATCGACGCGATCCGCGAGGAGGAGGTCCCGGCCCCCGCGGGAACGGAGGCCCCGACTCCCGTGCCGGAGACGGAATCCGAGACGCTCGATCGCCTGCTGAAGAAGGCGCGGTCCCTGGCGGCTCGCGTCCGCACACTTCCACCGGACAGCGAGACGGCCCGGGAGGCGGCGATCGAGATCCGTAGCGCGACCGAGCTCCTGAAAGGTCGCGAGCTGGCGGAGGCCGACCGGACGCTGGCCCGGCTGATGCGCATGCTCTCCGCGGAATCCTCGGGGGCCTAGTCGATGCCGACGGAGTCCCCCAAGGTGATCGAGTTGAGGCAGCGCCTCGACGTGTTGACGCAGCGGGCGCACCAGCTCGAGGTCGACGGTCTCCCCAGCTTCCCCATCCAGCAGATCCAGGAGACGGTCCAGCAGTCGCTCGCCGCCGGGACGCCGGAGCCCGCGGCGCAGGTCCTGAAGCGAGGCGAAGCGTTGCTCACGAAGGTCGGGCAGGACTGGACGTGGGTGAAGGAACTCCTCCGTCGCGCCGACGAGCTCCGGGCGATCGCCGGCACGATCGGCGTCGACCTGGGGATCCTGGACGCCCGCGTCGGCAATCCCCGGAAGAAGCTCCTCGCGGAGCCCTTGAGCTCCGGCTCGCTCGAGAAGACCGCGGCGAGCGCGTCGCTGGCGCTGGCCGTGTTGAACGATGCCGTCCCCAAGTTCTGCGTACAGGAGGCCCAGAAGCTCGGCGTCTCCATCCGCCAGGCGCGCGACCGTGGCGAAGAGGTGAAGGAGGCCGCCGCGTCGTTCTCGCGATTGCTGCAGGCGGTCCAGGACCAGAACCTCCCCACCGCCGCGCAGCGGCTCGTCGAGACGCGGAAGTCGGTGGCCCGCATCCCCCGCGCCCCACCGATGGCCCGCATGAGCGACGACGAGGAGGAGGAGATCCTCCTCGAAGCCCGTAACCTGGCGCGCCGCCTCCAGCGGATCAAGGGCAAGGCCCGAGACGCCCACAGCGCCGCCCGCCTCATGTCGCAGGTGCGACAGGCGCTCGCCGAGGACCGGCGGTACGGGACCCCGGAGGAGGAGATCGAGGAGCTGTGGCTCGAGGTGGACCGAATCACGCGCGAGCACCGACGGGCTTCCGAGAGCCCCCCGATCGCGCCGCGACGAGAGGCCGACGAGCGCCGGCCGTCCGAAGTCGTCCCGGCCGCCGCTTCCATGGACGACCTGGATGTGAGCGCGGCCGCGAAGACCGAGCCCGCCCCGACGGACGCGCCTCCCGACTCGAGCGAGACCCCGCCCCCGCCGTCCCGGCGGGGATTCCTCGTGCCGTATGTGCCCCCCGAGATGCCGCTCGCCAACGGGGGCGACGACACCGCCCCCCCGACTCGCCCTCGGCCGCGCCCGCGCCTTCCGCCGTAACGCTTTAATACATATCGCAAGTCGTTTATACCACTTGTCGCGGGGTCGCGCGCGCTCGGCACCTCGGGCCGTCGGGACCATTCTCGCGGTGACTCCTTCGGGCTCGCTCACCCTCCGCTCCCCGGGTCCCGAGGTCGTCCCAGAGGGCGTCCTCGTCACGGAACCGAAGAGCGGCCTCCGAGGCGTGGTGGCCCGGGTTTTCGGCCCGGTCGCCCGCCCCTATCTCAGTGTCCGCCCGCGCCGTGCGTCGTCCCCCGCCGAGGGCCTCCGCCTGATCGGCGCGACGGTGTGGGTGGAGTAGGGGTCAGAACGATGGCGGAAGGAGAAGCGCCCCCGAACGGCGAGAAACCCTCCGCCCGGCCCGAAGACCTGGCGGTGCCGACCCGCTGCACGAGTTGTGGCTCGACGCACCTGACGCGCGACTACGAGCGCGGCGAACTGGTCTGCGACGAGTGCGGCCTCGTGCTCGAGGAGTCCATGATCGACCAGGGCCCCGACTGGCGGGCCTTCGATGCCGAGCAGGGCGAGAAGCGGGCCCGGACCGGCGCCCCGTCCACCCTGACGATCCACGACAAGGGTCTCTCCACCGAGATCGGCTGGAAGAACCGGGACCCGTACGGAAAGTCCATCCCGACGCGCAACCGGGCGCAGCTCTATCGCCTCCGGAAGTGGCAGCGACGGATCCGCGTTTCGAACGCCACCGAACGGAACCTGGCGTTCGCCCTGGCCGAACTCGACCGCATCGCCTCGGGAATGGCCCTCCCCCGGAACGTGAGGGAGACGGCCGCGATGATCTACCGAAAGGCGGTGGCCAAGAACCTGATCCGCGGCCGGTCCATCGAAGGGGTAGTCGCGGCATCCCTCTACGGGAGTTGCCGACAGTGCAACGTCCCCCGGACCCTAGACGAGATCGCCTCCAAGTCCCGCATCGGACGGAAGGAGATCGGCCGGACGTACCGGTTCATGACGCGCGAGCTCCACCTCAAGCTGATGCCCACACGGCCCCAGGATTACATCCAGCGGTTCTGCTCGGAGCTGAAGCTCAAAGGTGAGATCCAGACGCGTGCGAACGAGATCCTGAAGCAGGCCACCGACCGGGAGCTCACGAGCGGACGGGGCCCGACCGGCGTGGCCGCCGCGGCGATCTACATCTCGAGCGTGCAGTGCGGCGAACGGCGGACCCAGCGGGAAGTCGCCGAGGTCGCGGGCGTGACCGAGGTCACCATCCGCAACCGCTACAAGGAGCTCACCGAGAAGCTCAACCTGCGCGTCATGCTCTAGTCGCCGGCCGCCACCGTCTAAAGCGGACGGCGCCTCGTTCGGGCGTGAGCCGGATCCTCCCGATCGCCTTGCTCGCCTCGGGGGAAGGGACGACCCTCGAGGCGCTGGCCGAGATGATCGCGGGGGGCCATCTCCCGGCTCGAGTGACCCTGGTGGTTTCCGACCGTCC
>JASHXS010000135.1 GCA_030043405.1 Thermoplasmata archaeon
GCATTCCCCCTCGAGGATGGCCGGGGGTTGCGCCACCGCGATCGGCAGGGCCGCGCGAAGGTCCGGGAACTGGGCGCTGATCTCCTCCAGTCGCCGGGAGAACAGCCGGACCGATCCGTCGGCGGCCACGTGGGCCTGGACGCGCAGCCCGTCGTACTTGTACTCCAACGCCATCCGCCCGTCCATCCGTTCCAGGATGGCGGCGAGCGTGGGTTCCCGCTCCGCCAGCATCGGTCGGACCGGCCGGCCCACCTCGAGGCGGATCCCATCGAGCCCCTTCAGCCCGTCCCGAACCAGGGCATCGGCAACCAGCCCGAGGTCGCTGGAAAGGTTGTACGCCGCTTCTATGCGCGTCCGGGCGTCCTTCGAGCCGTCCGCGAAGGCCACGGACATCGCGTCCAGCAGGGTCATCTCACGGACCCCCACCCGCAGGGTGCCGAGCACGAAACGGACCAGGTACTTCGCCTCCAGGGCCCCGGCCCGGCCGATGAGTTCCACGAGGGTGGCGACCTTGACCTCCTGCGAGCCGGGGCCGGCCGCTCCCGCGATCCTCCGGAACCCGTCGTAAGCGTCGGAAACCGAGAGGGGGTTCTCCGTCGCCAGCCGGTGGAGCTGCCCGACCAGCTCGCCGGCCGTGGTCCCCAGGTCCCCGCTCTCCTGGGTTCGGCGGGTGACTTCCGCCTCTTCGGTACCGGTCGAGGCGGCGACCGCGCGGCGGGCGAGGGAGGCGGCCACCCCGAGCTCCACGCCCTCGTACTCGGGCCGGAGCGCGCCCTGGGAGAGGTAGAGGACCTGCCCGAGCTCCGGCGCCCGGAGCGGCCGGATCAGGTCCGTGAGCAGGGCTCGCATCTCGAGGCGCTTGCTCGTCGCCTCGAGCTTCTCGTACGCCGTCGCCAGTTCAATGAACCGCACGGGCCGCTCCGACCTCCACGGACTCGCGCAGACGACGGAGGTTCGCGCCGACGTCCCCGCCCACAAAGGTCGAGTTCCCGCACACGAAGAAGGTGGCCCCGGCGGCCGAGGCATCCGGCGCCGTCTCCGTCGTGATCCCCCCGTCGATCGACAGGTCGGCGGCCGAACCCATCTCGTCCAGCTGCCGACGGGCCGTGGCGAGTTTGGGCAGCGCCTCCGGCAGGAAACGCTGACCCGAGAACCCCGGATGGACGCTCATGATCAGCACCTGGTCCAGCTCGCCCGCGAGCGGCTCTAACCGGGCGTACGGCGTCTCGGGTCGGACGGCCGCCCCGACCCCGGCGCCGGTGGCCCGGATCGCCTCGATGGTCCCGCGGGGGTCCTCCGTCGCCTCCAGGTGGAAGACCAGGGTATCCCCACCCGCCTTCCGGAAGACGGGCGCATAGCGAGCCGGCTCGGAGATCATCAGATGGACATCCAGGGGGAGCCGAGTGCGTCGTCGGACCCCCTCGACCAGCGCCGGTCCGAACGAGATGTTCGGCACGAAGTGGCCGTCCATGACGTCCAGGTGGAAGGCCCCGGCCCCCCCCGCTTCGGCCGCCCGGATGGCCGATCCCAGGTCCCCAAAATCCGCACTCAGCAGCGAGGGCGCCAATCGGCGTTCCGGCCGGCGGTTGGACACGGGCTTGCCATCTCGTAAGAGTATAAATACCACCTTCGGGCTCCCATGCGCAACCTCCACATGGGGGGAACGTAAGACATGGAAGAGAGAGAAACGAACACGGCCAACCCACCGCCTCAGCGTTGGGCTGGTCGGAGAGGCGCCTCGACGGCTGCGGCGGCCGCGATCCTGATCGTGGTCATCGTCGTGGTCGGCGCGGGCGGATATTTCGGGCTGAATTCGGCGACGCCGGCCTCGAAAGCCGGCAGCACCACGACCGGTAAGACGGTCACGTGCGAACCGGCCTCGGCCCCACTCTGCAGCGGAATTAGTAAGCTGCCGAACGACGTGGTGTTGAGCGTCCCGTATCAGGCGGGATATGGACAGACTTTTGGAGCGGTTTCGCAGGGAACGAGCGTCCCCGCATCGCTCTCGGTCACGCAGGGTGAGACGGTCAACACGTGGGGTGTCAACTGGGGCGATGGCTCCGCGACGACCTCCACGAGCCCCATCCTGACCCACGTCTTCAACGGACAGGGACTCTTCACCATCAGCGGATCAGCGACCGTCGGCGCCGTGAACCACACGGGCGTCGGCTACCTGTTCCCGCTCCAGGTGAACCCGTCGATCACGACCACGACGGCCGGGTCGTTCCCGGTCATCGCGACGACCTTCTCGAACGGGACCAGCATCGGGAACGCTCAGAACCCGTGGCTGCACGGCTCGGGAACGATCACGGTGAGCGCGACGTACACCTCCGCCCCCTCGGACACCGCTTGGGTGACGGGGATGGCGAGCCTGATCTCCACGACGGGCGGGACGGTCACCACGACCTCCGCTTCGACGACGGGAGCCTCGGGCACGGTCTCGTTCAGCGCGCCGGGCACCTACCAGGTCACCCTGGTTGACCCGATCACCAACGTGCTCAGCGGCGTCACCATCTACCAGAACTACACCTGGGGAATCTACGTCTCCCCCACGAACCTGAACCCGGCGTGCGGCTCGTGTGCTAGCGCGGGTTCCTCCTCGGGCCAGTCGTCCCCGCACAAGGGGACCATCGACAGCTACGAGGTCGTCCCGGGCGGTGCGACCAGCATCGACCCCTCGATCGACTATGAGTCGGTGGGCTACGAGGTCATCGCGAACGTCTACCAGACCCTCGTCTACTACAACGGCAGCTCGAGCTCGTCCTTCCTGCCCGAGCTGGCGACGTGTGTCCCGGGCACGGCCCAGTGCCAGAGCCTGTACGGCTCCAGCCTGATCGTGAACTTCCCGAGCACCACCAACCCCGAGTACTGGACGTTCGTGATCGACAAGAACGCCAACTTCTACGACCCCGCCACGGGCGCGTCCTGGGGCGTCTACCCCACGGACGTGATGGCGTCGCTGGCGCGGACGGCGGCCATGGCCGACCTCCCGTACGCCGCGGCGAACCCGGGCTGGATCCAGAGCCAGTCGTGGGTCGACTCGCTGAACACCAACCCCAACTGGGACGGCGGCATCCACGCCCCGTACAACAACACCCCGCAGGGCGTGTTGAGCGGACTGCTGGTCAACGACTCGACCTACTGTCCGTCGGTTGCCTTGACCCAGGAGCACGGCTGCATCACCATCAACGCGAACGGTGGTGGCAGTGACTGGCCGTTCTTCCTGGAGCTCGTCTCGGACCCCGACGGCGCAGGCATCCAGCCGTGTGGCTGGTTCGCCTACGAAGGGGCGGGCGTGCCGGGCTTCTCGACCTCGGCGGCGCACGGCGACGGCCCCTGCCTGCTGCCGGACGGCGGGACGACCACCAACAACAGCGCGTGGACCACCTACCTGAACGGCCTCTCTCCCACGGCGTGGGACAGCTTCGAGATGAACGCGCTCAACTCCCCGAACGCGTTCCCCTCGGTCCGGTTCAACGCGGTCGGGTCGGGCCCGTACTACGTGGCGAGCATCAACTCGGGCGTCGGCTACGTGCTGCAGGCGAACCCCGCCTACGGCCAGCCGAACTGCGCGGGCGCGACCTGGTGCCAGCCGGCGCCGGGCGGCTACGCTCACACGGTGAACGTCTTCTGGGAGCCCACCGACCAGGTCGGCATCCAGGAGTACCTGCAGGGCAAGGCGGACTTCGCGGGCATCCTGACGAGCGACACGGCGACGTTGCTCAACCTCCAGGCAGCCGGGAAGATCGGGATCCTGAACGTACCCACGATCAGTATCTTCTTCGACCCGATCAACATGGGAGTCAACGTCAACGGGCCCGGGAACAACATCGCCAGCTACTACTCCGGCGCGGTGAACTTGCCGTCCAACAACACGGGGGCGAGCAATTTCTTCTCGTATG
Organism: Thermoplasmata archaeon; assembly: GCA_030043405.1. Classification (GTDB taxonomy): domain Archaea; phylum Thermoplasmatota; class Thermoplasmata; order Lutacidiplasmatales; family UBA184; genus Lutacidiplasma. Next base: position 3,903 of record JASHXS010000135.1, read on the forward strand.
TCGGATTGCGGCAGTTCCTGGTGAACGCGTTCAACTACACCCAGGACCTGCAGCA
>JASHXS010000136.1 GCA_030043405.1 Thermoplasmata archaeon
TACCCGGCTCCCGAGAGCGACTGGAAGGTGGTCACATGGACCGCCCGGGGAGCGAGGAGCGGCCGCACGGGCGCAAGGGCGAGCGCGAGCCCGGTCGCCGAACAGTTCGGGTTCGTGACGAGCAGCCCTCGCCCTCGGGGCCGGCCGCGCCCCGGTACGAGGAGGCCCCCGTTCACCTCGGGGATCAGCAACGGGACCCCGGGGTCCCGTCGATGATCCGAGGCGTTCGAGAACACCGAGACCCCCCGGCGCACGAGCTCGGACTCGATCGCACCGGCGCTGCCGGAGGGGAGGGCCCCGAAGACGACGTCCACCCCCGAACGAGCCAGCTGGGAGGGCGAGGCCGTCTCGAGGCGCTGATCCTCGAGGCCGGCGGGGACCGGTTCGGAGAGCAACCAGACGTCGGCGAGACGATGCCCTCGCGTGCGCTCCGACCCGATCAGCCGGGGGGGCGCCAGCGAAGGATGGTCGCCCAGGAGGCGGGCGAAATGCTGTCCGATGTACCCCGCCGCCCCCAGGATGGCGGTCGGTAGGCGCTCCTCCGTCATGCCAGGAATCCCCCCCGCAGGGCGAGGTCAGCGAGCACGAACGCGGTGAGATTTTCCGCGACGCCGACCGCCCGCGGAACGATGCAAGGGTCGTGACGACCCGTCACGGTGAGGTCGACCGCCGCGTGCGAGACCAGATCGACGGACCGTTGGGGTCGCGCAATGGAGGACGTCGGTTTGACCGCGAGCCGGGCGACCAGCGGCATTCCCGTCGCCAATCCGCCGAGGATCCCCCCGGCGTGGTTCGTTCGGGTCCGGACGCGGTTTCCATCCCAGACGAACTCGTCGTTGTGTTCACTGCCCCGGAGCCGCGCGGCGCGGAATCCCTCTCCGAACTCGACGGCCTTGACCGCGGGGATGGAAAAGTACGCGTGCGCCAGGGTGCTCTCCAGCGAATCGAAGAACGGCTCTCCGAGCCCCACCGGCAGCCCGTCCGCGTGGACTTCCACGACCCCTCCGAGGCTGTCCCCTTCCCGACGGGCCGCTCGGATCGCCTCCTCCATCCGGCTCGCCGCCCCTCCGTCGGGGGTCTCGACCTCGTTCGTGGCAGCCCGCGCCCGGAGTTCCGACAAGGACAGGTCCGCCACTCCCTCGACCTCCACCGGCCCGATCGATCGCGTGAACGCCACGACGTCCACGCCGGTCGACGCGAGGAGGCCGCGGGCAATGGCGCCCGCGATGACCAGGCCGACCGTCATCCGGCCCGAGAAGATGCCGCCTCCAGAGAGGTCCGCGTCGGGGCCGTACCGCACCCGGGCCGGAAAGTCGGCGTGCCCGGGGCGCGGGACGTTCCGCAGTGGGTCGTACGGCTGGCGTCGCACGTCCTCGTTGTCGACGTGGGCCCGGAACGGCCCGCCATCCGAGCGACCGTCCACGAGCCCTCGGTCGACCTGGAGTTGGTCTTCCTCCTGCCGTTTCGTGGCGAGTCGGCGGCCGACCGGACGTCGCCGGTCGAGCTGGCGCTGGATGGCTTCGACATCGATCGGGCAGCCGGCCGGCAGGCCGACGATCTCCACGCCGACCTCGGGGCCGTGCGAGGTTCCGAACACGGTCATTTGGAGGCGTTGGCCGAGGGACATCATCGAGCCGTCACCTCGGCCCCGAGACTCCGCAGGTCCCGCCAGAACCCGGGGTACGACTTCTCGACGGCGTTGGACGGACCGAGCTGGCTGGCTCCATCGGCGGCCAGCGCCCCCACGGCCGCGCTCATCAGCAGTCGGTGGTCCGTCAGCTTCGAGAGCCGGACCGACCGCAGCGTACCGGTCCCGTCGATGGTCAGGCCCTTTCCGCTCTGCTGCACGGAAGCGCCGAACGCGCGCACCAGTCGGGCCGTCTCCGCCGGCCGGTCCGATTCCTTGGCGGCCGCGTGGGGCGCGCCGAGGATGTGGCTCCTCCCACGGGCGGCCGCGGCGAGAACCCCGGCCAGCGGGTACAGGTCGGGCGATTGCGTGAGGTCGACCGAGAACGGCCGTCGCTCTCCCCCGGTCACTCGAACCGAGTTCCCCCGTCGCACCACGGTCGCGCCGGCCCGGCGCAGGAGTGGGAGGACGGCGAGGTCGGCCTGCGGCCAACCGACCGGGATACCGTCCACTCGGACCGAACGGGCCGTGAGCGCCCCGGCCGCCCACAAGTAGGCCGCGCTCGAGGCGTCGCCGGGAACCGTGAACCGGTTCCGACGGATCGACTGGGCGCCCGGGATTCGGAAGAGGCGTCCCTGCCGCTGGATCTGGACCCCGTGGTAAGCGAGGATCGCCAGCGTCGCGTCCACGTACGGCGCGGACACGATCGGACCGACCACCTCCAGGACGGAGGCCTCCCGGAGGGTCGGCAACGTGAGCAGGAGGGAGGAGGTGAACTGGGAACTCACCGAACTGTCCAAGCGAATGTGACTGCCGTGGATCGGCCCCCGGACCTGCAGGGGTAGCCCGTGAGGGTCCGCTTCGACCTCGGCGCCGAGCTTTCGCAGGGCCGCCAGCAGACCGGTCATCGGACGGCGCCCGAGCCTCCCCCGACCCGTGAACCGGACCCGCCGGCCCGACCGAGCGGCGGCTGTCACAACGAAGCGGAGGCTGGTTCCCGACTCGCCGCAGTCAATGGGACCGGTCCCCGAGAACGTGCGGCGTCGGGGTCGCACCGTCCACCGGTCCGACGTCCGCGCGA
>JASHXS010000137.1 GCA_030043405.1 Thermoplasmata archaeon
CCGCTTCGCGGTACGCTGGCTCATCGGACCCGGATGCTCCACCCGGCGCTGGACGGCGTCGCGGGGGGCGACGCCGGGACCACACGAAGTAGGCCACGACCAGAAGCAAGAGGGCGAGGGCCAGTAGGATCGCTCCGAGGTAACTGGAGCCCAGGAGCTCGAACGGCGAGGTGGCCGCCGGCGCTCCGACCGTCAGCGACTCGCGGGCGCTGGCGCGACCCCCCACCGAGTCCGTCACGTTCACGGCGACCGTGTACGTTCCGGCGGTCGCATAGGCGTGGTCCGGCGAAGCGCCCGTACCCGAGGTCCCGTCCCCGAAATCCCAGGCGTAGGTGAACGGTGGCGTCCCCCCGACCAGGGTTGCCGTGAGGGCGACCGCCTCGCCGGCCACGGGAGTCGCCACACTGGCCTTCAGGCCTCCCACGGCCACGTCGGGGTGGACGGTTTCCACGATCTCCCGGCTCGTCTGGAACCCCAAGCTATCGCTCGCGGCGAAGGTCACGTTGTACGTGCCGGCCGTCGCGTACATGTGAGCGGGGTTCTCGGCGGAGGAAACTCCCCCGTCGCCAAACGTCCACGAGAAGGCGCTGTACGGGGCGACTCCCGCCGCGAGGCCCGCCGAGAAATTGACCGTGAATCCGGCGTCGGTGGCCGAAGGGTGGCCCACCGGGAAAGCGGTCACGGGGGGCAGGATGTCCACTTGGGTCGACTGGGCGGCGCTCCCGCTCGCCGAGTCAAACACAACCAGCAGCACCTCGTAGAGGCCGGCCGTGGTGTAGACGTGCGTCGGGTCGGCCAGGCTCGAGGTGTTTCCGTCCGCGAAGCCCCACTCATAGGAGTACGGGGGCGTGCCGCCGACGACCGTCGAGTTGAACTGGACCACTCCCCCGACCTCCGTGGACGTCGGGTTCACGAGCACGGCGACCCCGAGGGGCCCGTTGACCGTGAGGTTGACCGACAGCGACGAGGCCACGTGGAAGAAGTCGGAAATCCGGGCGGTCACCGGGTACGTCCCGGGCGTTGCGTACGTTACGTTGGTCGACCCGAAGGACCAGACACTCGTGTAGCCCACCGGTTCCTCGGTACCGACCACTTCGGCCCCGTTCCCGAACGAGGCGTCGTAGGACATCTCCGGCCCGGAGCCACTCCCCGTCACGTGTTCGAACACGATGGCGACGGGCTCGCCCACCTCGGCCGGGTCCGGCGAGAACTCGGTCAGGGCCGCCTGCGGTGACGCCTCGAATACCCACGAGCCCGGCTGCGGCGCGTCGGCGGCGTCGAAGCCCCCGACCATGACGGGGGCGATGGCACTCGAATTCTCTGAAATGGCAGCCCCCCAGAGCCCCGGGGGACTCGAGCTGCCGTCGCCCGGATGGATCGGTGTCCAGTGTCCCCCGGAGAACTCCCACGTGTCATTATCGGCCCCCGCCCCCGTGAGGGTGGGGCGCCCTCCGTACAGGAGGAGAGTGCCCAGAGCGCCGTCCCAGGTCAGGGAGCCCCATGCGCGGGCGGTCGGGTAGAACCCGCAGTCGGCACCGATGCATCCCGCCGCCGCGGACGTGAGGTTCGACCAGCCGCTGGCCGTGTACGCCCACGTGGCGTTCGTCAGGGTCGAGTCGGTGTCCGAAGCGTCGCCCACCGGGGCGTCGACCCCGCCGAAGCTGACCAGTTCGGCCGCGGTCGGATCGTACGCGAGGGACATCCCCGACTGGCCCTGGCCGGGCCCGCCGGGTCCCGCGCCCAGTTCGGACCAGGTCGACCCGAGAGCCCAGGTCTCGGAAGCCAGGCCCGAATCCGTCGAGTAATTTTCAACGGCTCCATCCACATAGACGAGCTCGTCGAGGGTGGGGTCCCACGCCATTCCTCCGCCGGTGAGTCCGGGGTCACCGGCCCCGACTTGCGCGGTCAGGTTGTACCATCCCGTCCCATTGAGCAGCCAGGTCTGCGAAGCCGCCGGGTCGCCCGGGGCCTGCCACTCCCCACCCGCCAGGATCAGCCCGCCCCAGGCGGGGTCGTAATCCAGCGACGCGCCAAACTCGGCCCCGGGGGCATGACCGGAGGCGAAGTTCTCCGTCTCATTCGTCCACCCGTTTCCCTCGTAGAACCAGGTGGAGCCGCTGGTGGCGGGCTGGGAGTCGGTACCTTGGCCATAGTAGACCAGCACCCCTTCCCCTCCGTAATCCGGATCGTAGGCCAGGGCCCCCTCGCTTGCGTCCGGGCCACCCATCGGGGCACTCTCGTTCCACCACACCGGTGTATCCGAGGAGTCGGGCGATGGGCTGGTCCCCCGGGCGGAACACGGGGGAGGATCGACGACGCGTGGGTCGCAGTCGGCTCGGGTAGGGCTGACCGGCTCCGCCCGGGTGGGGTTCGGTGCGGGAGTCGACGGACCACCGGTTCCGCCAGCCAGGGGCAGCCCAAGACTCACTGAGCGGAGCGTTGTGGTCTCCCCGAGCGGGAGCGTTAGTGCCGCGCCGACGGTCGGGCTGAACGCGGTCGACACCAGCACGCAGAGGGCGACTGCGATCGGCAGCCAGCCGGCCGTAGGCCCGGGCGAAGCCACGACGCGACGCTGGGAAGCCCGCTATTTAACGGGTCCACGGAACCCCGTGCCCCCTCACACCGGGACGACAGACCGGGCGTGAGCAAGGTAGTTAGGGCAGGTTCGGCCCGTCCTCCCCGTGCAACGCGACCTCCAGTTCCTGGCCGTTGGGATGGCAATCCGGACCTTCGGGGCGGCCCTGTACAACCCCTTCCTGGCCCTCTTCCTGTACTCCATCCTGCACGTCAGCTACCTCGAGATCGGGATCATCTTCGTGGGGGTAGGAGGCGTGCAGCTTCCGTTCGGGCTCATCGGCGGATTGTGGTCCGACCGGATCGGACGGAGGCCGCTCATCGTTCTGGCCCTCGCGGTCGAGGCGCTGCTGACGGGGGCGCTGGCGTACTCGTTCTATGTCGAGTCGCTGGTGTTGGCCATCGCAGTCGCGGCGGTCGGCGGGATGCTCCTGGCCGCCACGGGGGCCGCGTTCTCCGCCTACATCGCGGACTGGACGACGGGCTCCGAGCGAACGCTCGGCTTCACCTGGTATCGGGTGAGTTTCAACGCGGGGTTTGCCGCCGGTACGGCGATCGGGGGGACCCTCGTGGCGATCATCGGCTTTCCCTACGCGGTCGCGACGGCGGCCTCGATCATCGCGGTCGCGAGCGTCTTCGTGTTCCTCTTCCTCCGACCCTCGCCGTATGACGAGGCGTTGCGACAGGGTCGCGGGAGCGCCCCCGCCGGCGAAGCCGCGCCTCGTCCCGTTCGCAGCCTGGGCCACAGCTTCCGCATTCTCGCCCGGGACCGGGTGGCTCTGCTCGCGGCGGCTGCCTTCGCGTTGGTGTGGGTCACGACCTCCCAGTGGAACGTCACCTACGCTCTGTTCGTCCACAACAAGCTCGGCATTTCCTACACGCTGCTCGGGATCGGGCTCGCGCTCAACGGTTTGGTGGTCGTGCTGGGCCAATCGTTCACGACCCACCGCGTGCTCGGCTTGCGCCACACCACCATCGGCATCATCGGGGGGCTGTTCTACGTGGTCGCATTCCTTCTGCTCGGGGTCGCGGCGTTGTGGATGCTGCTCCCCGCCGCGCTTTTCTTCGCCTCCGTGATCGTCCTGACGTTCGGGGAGAACCTCAGCTCCATCCCCGCATCGACCCTGCCGTCGAACCTCGCGCCTCCGGACGAGGTGGGGGCGTACAACGGGGCCTTCAACACCTTCCTCGGGGCCGCCGGCCTCGCGGCGATCTTCTTCGGTGGCGCCGTCCTCCAGACGGTCGGGAACCCGCTCTGGGAGTGGGTGATCCTCGTCCTCCCGGCGATCCCGGGCATCGTCCTGCTCCGGTGGGCGGCCCGTCGGATTCCGGCCGCGACGGACCGCGCTTAGGGGGCCGCCCCCGTCCCCGGGGGTTCGCGCGACCGACGGGCGACGGAGAGGTTTAAGTCGCGGGCCCCGGTGGGTCCGTGATCACCGTGACGCCGAAGGCCGACAGCTCCAAGGTTCAGATGCTCGCGGCCGTCCCGATTTTCGCCCCGCTCGGCGAGAAGGCGCTCGGGCGCATCGCCGGGGACGCCCAGGAACGAAAGTTCACTGCCGGCGAAAAACTCGTCTCGAAAGGCGAGAAGGGCATGGGCTTCTTCTTGCTGCTGGACGGCCAAGTCGAGGTGCGGACCGGATCGACCGTGCTGGCGAGGCTCGGGCCGGCCCAGTTCTTTGGCGAAATGGCCCTCCTGGACGAGCAGCCGCGGACCGCGGATGTCGTCGCCACGACCCCGGGCCGTTGCCTGGTCGTCTCCCGCTGGGAGTTCTGGGGGTACCTCTCGAAGGAGCCCGAGATGATCCGGCTCCTGTTCCAGGAGACCGTTCGCCGGCTCCGGACCCCCGGGGGCGGCTTTTCGGAGTAAGCTAGAACACCGCCCGAGCGGGTGTTCCGGCCCCCCGGGGCGAATCCTTTAGGTGGGAACTCCGCGTCCCGAGGGTGTGGCTGCCTCCTCCCGTCGACTGGCCGCCCTCATGTTCACGGACATGGTGGGGTATTCGGCTCTCGCCCAGGCGGACGAGGCGACGGCCCTCGAAGTGCTCCAGCGCCACAACCGTCTCCTCCGTCCCGTCTTCGCGAAGCATCGAGGGCGGGAGATCAAGACGGTCGGGGACGCTTTCCTGGTGGAATTCGAGAGCGCGCTCGAGGCGGCGAACTGCGCGATCGAGATCCAGCGACTGCTCCACGACTACAACCTCGCGTCGGCCGACGAGTGGCGGATCCGGATCCGGATCGGTCTCCACGTGGGGGACGTCGTGGAGGAACGCAACGATGTCCTCGGCGACGCGGTGAACGTCGCCTCCCGGATCGAGCCCTTGGCCGACCCCGGGGGCATCTGCCTCTCTCAACAGGTCTACGACCAGGTCCAGAACAAGATCTCGGAGACGCTGGTGCGCCTGCCGACTCGGACGCTCAAGAACATCCGGGCGCCGGTCACGGTGTACAAGGTCCTGCAGCCCTGGGATTCCGCCGCTCCCGAGCCCGCCGTCCCCCGGTCGACCACCCCCGGGCACCACATCGCGGTCCTGCCGCTGGCGAACATCAGCCCCGACCCGCGCGACGATTACTTCGCCGATGGGCTGACCGAGGAACTGATCGCCGTGCTCAGTCAAGTTCGAGGGTTGAGCGTCATCGCGCGCACCTCCGTTGCCCCGTACAAGACCGCCCCCAAACCGATCTCGGAGGTCGGTTCGGAACTCGGGGTCGACACCGTCATCGAGGGGAGCGTGCGAAAGGCGGGCAACCGGATCCGGATCACCCTCCAGCTCATCGACGTCTCCACGCAGCGCCACATCTGGGCGAACAGTTACAACCGGGAGGTGGACGACGTGTTCGCGGTCCAGGCGGACATCGCCGAGCGCACGGCCCAGGCTCTGCAGCTCGAGCTCGCCCGCACGGACCGCGGGGGCAGCGGGCGCCGAACGCCGCCCAGTCCGGCCGCGTATGACGCGTACCTGCGGGGCCTCGTGGCCGCGAATCGACCGGACGGGACCACGGTCCAGGAGGCGGTCACCTTTTTCGAGGAGGCGACCCGGATCGACCCGGAGTTCGCGGACGCCTACGCGGCGTGGGCCGACCTGTACGTCCGCGTCGCCGGCGACTCGGTCCCGATGCGGGAGGTCATCCCCCGGGCCCGGGAGCTCGCGACGCGAGCCCTCCAGTTGGACCCGGACTGCTCCGACGCGCACTCGGCCATCGCGAACATCGCAATGCAGTTCGACCACGACTGGGTACGCGCGGAGGCCGAGTTCCTCCAGGCGCTCGCCCTGAACCCGAACAGCATCCCGGCCCACCGGTTCTACGGCCTGTTTCTCATGGCCCAGCGGCGGTACCGGGAAGCGGCGGAGATCTTCCGGCGCGCGGTACGGCTCGACCCCGGGGGGCAGATGGGCGGGGGATTGGCCTGGTCCGAACTGCGGGCCGGCAATGTGGAGACCGCCCTGCGGATCATGGAAGACCATGTGTCGAACAACCCGGGGTCCGTCGGGGCGCATGTGGGCCTGGGACTGACCTACCTGGCGGCGGGCCGGCGCGAGGAAGCGCTCCGCGAGGCGGAAGCGGCCGGGTCCGGTGGGCTCGAGACCGAACAATTCGACCTGGCCCTGCTCGACGCGATGTTGGGGCGGCCGGCGTCCGCCCGCGCGATCGTGGCCCGGACGGAGCGGGGGGAGCCGGGGATGTACGTTTCCGCGACGGACCTCGCCATGCTCTACTCGGCGCTCGGAGAGGGTTCCAAAGCCCTCGACCTGCTGGAGAAGGACTACCGCGAGGGAGATCCCGTCCTCTGGTTGTACTACGGGGGCCAGTTCTTCGACCCGATCCGACGCGAGCCCCGGTTCGTGAAGCTCCTCGAGGAGTACGGGGTCCCGCCGGAGTCCCCGCCCGGGGCCGCCGACTCGGGGCCGACGGACCGGGGGTCCCCTGCGGGCTAGTCGCCCGGGCGCGGGCGCGTATCCAAGGCCGGTGGGGCGGGTTCGCCGGGCGTTGGGCCCGGGCCGCGGTTCGACCCATTATATGTACCGCCGATGGGTCGATAACCGGCGAGCACTGGGCGACGGGAGGAGGAACCACGCAT
>JASHXS010000138.1 GCA_030043405.1 Thermoplasmata archaeon
CGTCCTCCTCGTCGGGCTCTTCGGCGCGACCCTGGATTCTGAGCCGCCGCTCCTGCTCCTCCGAACGATCCCGCCGGCCCTCGGGGTCGTGGGCCTCATGCTCGGGGTGACTGCGTTGGTCGCCTGGGTCCTACTTCGAGGGCGCGACCCGGCACCGGTGGCCCCGGTCGATGGACGAGCCTCTGCGCCTCGCCTCCCCCTGAGTCCCTTCCTCCTCCTCGCGCTGGCCGGAGGATACTTGGTCGGCCGACTCGTGGTGCTGCCGGCCGCCGTCGCCATCCCGTGGGTCCTCTACGCGCTCCTCGCGCTCGTCGCCTTCGAATTGCGGCTAAGCGCCGGGGCGCTCCGATCCCTCTGGATCCCGGTGGTGGCCGTTCTCGTCGGCGCGGGGACCGCGGCCGTGGCGATCGTGGCCGTTGGGGGGGTGACCCCGGGTGTTGCCTTCGCGACCACCTTCGGGTTCGGCTGGTACTCGCTCACCGGTCCGCTGGTGGCGGCCCGGGCCGGCGCCGCGCTCGGCCTGTTCGCGTTCCTCGTGAACTTCCTGCGCGAGGATGTGACCATGCTCTCCGCGCCATGGCTCGGCCCCCGGCTCCGGGGGGAGGGACTGTCCGCGCTGGGGGGTGCCACCGCGATGGACACGACCCTCTACTTCGTCACGCGGTACGGCCACGAGGACGCGGCGAGTTTGGCGCTCGCCACGGGATTGATCTTCACCATCGCGGCGAGCCTGGCCCTGCCCCTTCTGCTCTCGCTCCCGTGAACCGGGGAGCGAGGTTTATGGGCCGGGACCGATGGGCTCGGCTGCGGGCTCGTGGTCCAGCGGTTACGACGTCGCTCTCACACAGCGAAGACCGCCGGTTCGAATCCGGCCGAGCCCATCCGACAGAGGATGCCCCCATCGGACGGGGGATGCCCCCATCCGACGGGGTCTTCTTGCGGTCCGCTATCCGAGTGCGCCCGATCCCGTCCGGCGGGTGATGGGGGCGAAGAGACGAAAGTGAGCGGGGAACCGGGAGCCGGCGCATCCGTCGTCGTTCGCCGGATCCGGCCCGAAGACTCGTCGGCATTTCGAGCGATCAGACTCCGTATGCTCCAAGCGGATCCGATGGCGTTTGGGGAGACTTTCGAACATGCTTCTCAACAGCCCGACTCCTACTGGGCGGACTGGGCGACGCGGGCCGCTTCGTCTCCCGATACGTGCTCGATGCTCGCCGTCGAGGCCGATGGAAAGGTCGTGGGGCACATCGGCTCGATTTGGAAGGAGGAGCTCACGTCGCTGGGCGCTATGTGGGTGGAGCCCGCCTACCGGAGGGCGGGCGTCGGTCGACGGCTCTTGGACGCCATTCTAGCCTGGGCCGACGAGGCCCATCCCGCGTCTGCAGTTCGGCTCGGGGTCTTTCCGACGCAGCAGGCAGCGATTCGGCTCTACCGGGAGCGTGGTTTCGTCGCGACCGGCAAGGTCTTACCGCTCGAGCACGCCCCGGGCCTCCTGTATCACGAAATGCTGCGTCGCTCCGCACGCTCGAGCCCGGAGGGCTCCCCCGTGGGTCAGCCCGATAGAGGGGAGACGTGACGAAACCATGAACCGAAGCCCGGAGGGAAGTCCTGTGGGGACCGCTTCGGGGCGCTCGCCGGCCGCCACACGATCAGGAGGGCTCCGGCGGATCTGCCGACGTCCGCCTAGGCTCCGGCGAGCCCTGCTCTCAGGCGGCCGAGAAATGGTAGAACCAGTGTCCTCCCTCCCTCACGACCGTCGCACGGGCTGCGCCGGGGGGTAAGTACGACTCGAGCCGGCGGAAGTCGTCCGGCTTGATGTCGAGCTGCTGGGTTTGGCGGGCGAAGTACTCGCCGGGCGATCTCGGTACGATCGGGTACGGGTCGCCGACCATCTCGATGCCGAGCGAGACGTAGTCTCCTAACTCCCAGACGACGCGGGTGGCCGAGACGACTCGCTCCCAGGGTACTGCCAGCACTTTCCGCTGGAAGGACGGTCCGCGGACGAGGTACAATCGCCGATCGGAGTATGCGAACTCCACGGGAAAGTGGGGCACCGCCCAGACGAATCCGAAGAGGATGCCCGGCGCGATGAGTGCCAGGAGTGCGGCCAGATTCACCAGTCCCCACGCCGAGGTCAGCCAGTCGTTCGCGACGATGCCTTCGAGAGCGAAGGCCACCACCACGACAACGATGACCACGCCGCCGACGGGACGGACGTAGTTTCCGAGGGTTCCATGCAGGTTGCCTTCCCAACGGAGTCCGGCCGGGGGGCCGTCCAGTCGCTCGACCTCGGGGGGTCCTCCTTGCATGGTCTGGTGAGGAAGGGCGGTACGTCGATTAATCGGCGGCATTTGACGGGGCCCGTCCCGGCCTGGGTCCCCAGTCAGACGATCCGCCGTCGACCCCCCAGCCGGAGGGCGAGTCGCTGCCGACCGAGCGAGGCTGCGCCCCTCCTCCCCCGGGTGGGGGCGCCCCGCCGATGGGAAGTCGGTGCTGAGGGATTGGCGCAGCCGCCCTCTGCTCGCCGGGTCGTTCGCGTTGGTCCGCGGGCCCGCGGAAACTCAAGCGAACTCGGGGCCCAGGCCGGCGCGACCGATCGCCCCGCCCTGGAGTCTCGGGGCGCTGTCAATGCCCGATTGCATCTCGGAGCCCTCCCGTTTCGGACAGAATTCCCGGATGCTCCCATGACTCCCGTCGAGAACCGTGCCCGCCCGGACGCGTCCCTCCCTGGGCTCCGACGACGGCTAAGGGGGAAGGTAGCTCACGGCCGGGGGCCAGTGTTGGTCCGAACGCCCTCTACGCGCTCGCGCGGTCCGGCCCCCGCGGTGGCCGGAGTCAGCAACCGCCTTCCGCTCGGTGGCTTTCCGGCCAGGATGTGCTGCGCCTCGAACCAGGACTGCTCTTGATCGCGGCCGGCGGGCCCGCTCCGCCGGATCGTCCTTCGACTCTCCGGCGTATTCACGAGGTCGGACGTCGGCCCGCGGTGAGAATGGGGAGACCAACCCGGCGGCCCTATGCTCCGCGAAAAATCGCGGCCTCGTGCTCCCGAGACGACCCTCCCGCGCGGACACCCGGTCACCGGCTGGAGTCCGCCATGAACCCTCTCGTCTTCTGGGTCCTCGTCGCCTCGGCCGGCCTGATTCTCGTGGCGATCATCCTGTACATCCTTGTCCTGACCCGGGGGCGACAGCTCGGCACTCGGGGTTTGGTGCAGCGATCGCGGCTGGTCTGCCCCAAGTGCGAGCGGTCTTTCGATTACGACTGGGTGCCCGGCATCTCGTTCACCGCCGTCCGCTTGGGTCCACGTCGGTACATGGCCTGCCCACTGTGCCACCGATGGTCCCTCTTCGACGTGTACGGGAACATGGTCCGGCGTGTCCCGCCCACCAGCTGAGCGGAACCCCACGGCGACGAGATTCAGCCGGCCGCGACCAGCCTCCGGTGGAGGGCTTCGACGGACCATCCGAGCCCGGTGCCGGTGTTGTACAGGAGGATCGTCTCGCCGGTGCGCACCAGTCCCTCCTTTTGGAGCGTGGGGAGCGCAGTGTAAGGAGCGGCTCCTTCCGGGGAGGCTGAGATGCCGTGCTGCCGGGCCAACTCCATCATCCCCGCCACGATGGCGGCGTCGGAGACTGTGACGCCCGCTCCTCGAGTTCCGTGGACCGCCTCGAGGATCCGCTCGGAGGCGAACGGGGCTGGGACCAGGAGGCCGGGGGCGAGGGTCGCGGGCTGGTCCCACGCCTCCACGACGGTCGCCCCCGCCCGGAGCGCGCGGACGACTGGCGCGCAGCCGGCGGGTTGTACCGAGACCAGACGGGGGAGGCGCTCGAGGAGACCGAGGGACCGGAGTTC
>JASHXS010000017.1 GCA_030043405.1 Thermoplasmata archaeon
GTCATCGCCCTTCTCGGCAAGTACGGTACGGCTCGATTCGCCCCGATCCAGCGGTGCTTGTCGGGGGTGAGCCCGGCGACGCTGACGACGACGCTGCGGAGTTTGGAACGGGAGCGACTGGTCCGACGTCGGACCATCGAAGGCGAACGGGGACCCGTGCGGGCCTACGCGCTGACGCCATCGGGCCAGCGATTGTACGAGACCCTCCTGCCGCTGGCCAACTGGCTGCGGGCGACCTGAACCTACTTGGCCGGAAGGTAGACGACGGTCAACAACCGATCCGGCGAGTGCTCCTGCGGATTGCACAAAAAGACGTCCCCGGCGGGACCGTCCGGAGGACCTCGCAGCACCTTGGCCGCCTCTCCGGGGAACGCGGCCCAGACCCTCGGGAGTTCGCTGTACGGTCCCTTCACGACCCGCCAGGCCACCTTGCCCTTGACTCGCGTCCAGTCCGGCAACATCCCAATCTGGACCGGCGCCCCGACCGTCTTGTCGAAGAACGCGTGCGCACCGTCGCAGCTGGCCACGGGACCGCCGCTCGAGGGGTACCCGATAGGGGCCCTTAAATCGGTAGGTCGGGCCATCGGCCGAGACGGCCGGGGCGTTCGGGGGAAGGGGGCGAGAAGGAACCAGCCGGTCGGGGCCATTTCGACGGCTCTCCCCAGACTCCGGCGCTTTCGGAACCCTTAACCGCCGGCCCCTTGCTGGTTAGTCCCCCGGAGGAGAACCCGGGAGCTGGATGCGTCCGCAGGTCGTCGTCACCGCCACCCTAGTCCTCAACGCGACCCTCTTCGTGCTCAACCTGTCCGTTGCGGAGCTCTCCGGCTCCCGGGCGGTCCTGTCCCAGGCGATCTACACCGTCACCGACCTGATCGGGAGTGCCTTCCTGCTGTGGGGGCTGTACCTCTCGCGCCGCCCGGCCGACTACGACCACCCGTTCGGACACGGGCGCGAGCGCTTCTTCTGGGCCTTCATCTCCATCGTCGTCTCCTTCACCGTCGCGGGTCTCCTGGCCCTGGGGACCGGGTTCGACCAGCTGACGGACCCGGGGAAGATCTCGCACATCGGGGAAGCGCTCCTGGTGGTGGGAGCCACCCTGGCCGCGAGCGTGGTCGGGATCGCGGTGACGCTCCGGGAACTCCGGACCTCCAAGGAGACCCTCGGCCAGCTGCTGGCCTCCGCCAACCAGGGGCTGAAGTCGATCTTCTACCAGGACCTGATCGCCATTGTCGGGGCCATCGCCGCCTTCGTCGGGCTCCTGGCCGTCTATCGGACCGGGCACGATGCGATCGACGGCCTCACGGCGATCGTGGAGGGCCTCATCCTGTTCCTCGCGGGCATCGTGCTGTCCGTGGAGAGTCGGGAGTACCTCGTGGGGAGGGCCCTGGAACCGGGCACCATCCGGGGCGTCTTCGCCCTGATCGAACGAGACCCCCGGGTCGCCCGGGTCCGGGACGCCCATTCGATGCTGATCGGCCCGGACGACGCGCTCCTGGCCCTCAAGGTGAATTTCCGGGATGGCCTGACGACGGACCAGATCGAGCTCGCGATCGATGAGGTCGCCTCCTCGATCAAGAAGGGCTTCCCGGGGGTCCACCACGTGGTCATCGAGCCGGAGTCGTAGCCACGGGATCCGCCGCGCCCGGGTCGAAGACCCGAGCGAGCGTGAAGAGGACGAGGGCGAGCGCCACCGAGCCGAAGAACGCGTACAGCCCATCGTTCTGGAAGTGGGAGTACAGCCAGGACGAACCCGCGATCCCGATGACCATCCCGAGCGAGATCGTCAGCGAGTAGATCGCCATCGTGGTCGCGCGGGTCATCTCCCGCGAGAGGTCCGCCAGCGCGGCGAGCGCGGCCGGTCCGTAGGCGAGGGCGATGATGACGCACACCCCGAGGGCCCCGAGGATCGGCCAGGTCGCGCCGTAGGCGACGAGCAGGCAGGCGCACCCCATCGCCCCGACGAACCCGGCCGCCCCGACGGACATCAGGCGGGTCCGGCCGAACCGGTCGGCCAACCCTCCGTAATACGGCTGGGTGACGACGAGGAGCAGCCCGCCGCCGATGATGAGTCCGGAAAGGAGGGTGGTCGAGACGCCCGCGCCGCTCGCGTCCGGACCGATGAAGACGAGGGCCGCACCGATGAGGACGTAGATGACGAGCCAGGGGAGGGTGACGAGGAGCACGCTCCGGCGGAACACAAAGGCCCGAATGGCCCGGAACGAGTACTGGCGGGTGCCGTGGTACGTCGGGATCCCGCGGATGAGCGCGGCCGTCACGCCGAGGCCCACCGCGAGGGCCGCCGCGCCGGCGAGGAAGACGAGACTGAGCTGAGCGTTCGCGAGCGCGCCCTCGAGCCCGAGTCCCAACCCGATCCCGCTGGTCCAGCCGAACAGGTTCACCGCGTCGAACCGGCCCATCTCGTACCCCCGGTGGTCCGCGTCGGCCCGGTCGCCGACGACGGCGAGGCTCGCCGCCAGGATCGCGCCACTGCCCACACCGAAGACGAAGTTGATCCCGCCCAGGGCGACGGTGTTGCGGGTCAGCGCGACCGCTCCGAACAACACCGCGGAGACGCCCATCCCGGCGAACAGCACGGGCCAGCGACCGTACCGGTCGGCCAGGTACCCCGAGAAGAGGACGGTCGAGAACTCCCCGAGGGGGGCCATCGCGCTGACGAGGCCGGCCACCCCCACGTCGTCGCCCGAGAAACCGTTCGAGTGGTGGGTGATGTAGGCGGCGAAGACGACGACCGTGATCCCGAACGCGAAGCGTACGAAGAAGGTCGCGGTGAGGACGGCCCGCAGGGCCCACCGGTGATCGTCGGAGGCTCCGTGCGCCGCCACCGGGTGTCGGGCTCCCCCTAGGCGGCCGGACGGGCGCGCTCGATGAGCTCGATCCACACCTCGTTCGGGTCCAGGATGAACGCGATCCGCGAGGACCCCCCGGCCAGCCGGTACGGTTCCTTCGCGACGGGGACGCCCTTGGTGCGCACGTGCAGGAGGAAGCGGTCGAGGTCGTCGACCTCGAAGGCCAGGTGGTCCAGCTGCTCGCCGGCCTCGAAGGCCTCCTTGCCCTCCCAGTGGGTGAGCTCCACCCGGGCGCCGGTCTCCCGGTCGCGGACGAAGGCGATCTCCGCATGGTTCTCGGGGATGGTCCGCCGTCGTTCGAACTCGAGCCCGAGGATCTCCGTGTAGAACCGGAGGCTCTCGTCCATGTGACGGACAGTGATGGACGTGTGCAGGAACTTCATCGCCGAGCCGGAGAGCGCGGGTCGGCCTTCTAATCCTTCGCGTCCACGTTACGGGTGGCCGAAGACGACCCGAAGCGGGGCCGAACCGCCCGTCCAGTCCTTCTCGACCCGGACGAAGCCCACGCGCTCGAACTGGAACACCTCCCCCGGCCGGGCGGAGGCGAGCGTCGCCTCGCCGAGACCGGGGGTGTGCTCCCCCTCGATCCCGAGCACGTCGACCGGCAGGGCCCCCTCCGCGCCGACCCACTGGAGTCGGGGGATCCGCTGGTTCGCGCGGCTGGTGAACCGGGCGGCCAACGTCCCGCCGGCGCTCGGCAGCGCCGCGGGCAGCTGGATGTTGGCGAGGTCCTTGAGTCGGATCTCCGAGCCCAGTCGGGGCTCGAGGTCCCGCCGAGCGAGGTGGAAGACCGGGCCGGCAGGGGCGACGCGCGTCCCCAACTCCGCGCGGTCGGGATGATTGGGGAGCGAGACGGACGCCAGGTCCTCGGGCCACGCGTCGACTTCGACGCGGACCGGGTCCGCTACGAACGCCCGACGAACGGTACTGGCATCGATCCGCTTCCGATTCTCGGCGTAGAGCGTCTCTGCCGGCACCTCGACGTCGGCGAGCGACATTCCGAACGAGAGGATGAACGCGCGGACCGCGTCGTTCGTGATCCCTCGCCGGTCGAGGGACCGAAGCGACCAGGTGCGGGGGTCGGACCAGCCGTCGAACTCACCGGACTTGATCTCCCGGTACGACTTGCTCTTCGCGACCTTCGCCTCCCGGACCCTCAGGATGCCCCAGTGGACGAACGAGGGTCCGTGGATCCCGAGGAGGTCCCAGATGTACCGCTGCATGCGGTCCTCCATCACCAGGTCCTTGCCACGGAGGACGTGGGTGATCCCGAGCTCGATGTCGTCCACGGCCCAGGAAAATTCGAGCATGGGCCAGACGCGGTATCGCGTGCCCACGCGCGGATGATCGAGGTCGCTCAGGCGGAACAGGACGCGGTCGCGGAACGCCGGGTCCGGGTCCTGGAGGTCGGTCTTGAGCCGCAGGACGGCCTCGCCCACGGCGTAGGAGTTGCCGAGCATCTTGTTCCACTCGTCCATCGCCTCCCCCGGGTTCTGGGCCCGCTCTGGGCAGGCCACCCCGTGGGCGCGATTCTCGCGGAGCAACTCGGCCGGGCACCGACACACGTAGGCGGCGCCCTTGGCGATCACGCGCTCGGCCCACGGGTAGAAGTTCGGCACGCGGTCCGACTTGTAGAACACGGCGTCCGGATGAACTCCGGCGGCCTCGCAGTCCCCCAGGATCAGATCGAAGAACTCGGTCTCGACCCGCTTCTCCTCGGAGCCGATCGTATCGTCGAAGACGAGCAGGATCCGCCCCGAGTACCGCTCCCGATAGAGCTGGTTGATGAAGAGCATCCGGCCGTGGCCGATGTGGAGCGTTCCGCTCGGGAACGGGGCGAGTCGGAGCACGACCTTCCCCGGGGATGCGCCGGGAAGGTCGGCGAACTCCGGGGTGGAGGGGAGGCTCGGTCGGGCCGCCGTCCGCTCGGGCCCGCCCAGCGCGGCCAGCCGGTCCTCCAGTTCGGAAGAGGGGAGGCCGTTCAGTTCCGCGACGACCGTCGACACGAGGTCGCGGACCGCGGCGCCCGAAGGTCGCAGGGCCGGGTCGGTGGCGAGGAGCCGCGCGACGATCGGGTCCACCCGCGCGCCCCCGGGGTGGGCGACGGCGTTCTCCAGCGCGAGTCGCCGGGCGCGGTGTTCCACCTCGGCCGGGAGCGACACGACGGGCCGAGCGGGGTCGGGATTAAAGGGGTTCCGAAGTCCCCGGGCCGGGCGCGCGGCCCCGAGGGTCGACCGGACGTGCCTGATCCACGGCCTCGGCGAGCGTGAGCTCGCCGCGGAGCACGCGGTGGGCCGAGGATCGGGAGATGGTCAGTCGGCCGCCGCTTCGTTCGCGGCTCATCCGTTGGAGGTTCTGGATGTCGCCGGGCGTGAACGCGCTGGGCAGCCGCTCCCGAATCGTGATCCCGCTCGTGTGGGCAATCCGGCGGGCCGCCACGGGGTCCCGTGGACGGCGCTGCCCTCGGGGCGTCGTCCCGTGCTCATCGACCAGCTCGACCCACCGCTGGTGGTTCAGGAGGGAATTGACGATCCGATTCCGGGACGGTGGGTCCCCCGCCCCGATTCGGTACCGGACGGGTCGGGACGGGAACCGGTGACGGAGCTGGCTCGCGAAGGTCCCGGCGGATTCCGGCGATTCGAGGCAGCCGGTGCTGAGACAGCGGCCCCCGGAGACCACGGCGTACCCCGGGCGCGGGCCGGGGTCGATGCCGACGATCAGCTCCTCCTCGGCCTGGGTGAGGTCGAAAGCCTGCTCGACGGCGGCCGCGAGGGACTGGCGGTCCCCATCCGGGGACACCGCCAGCACGTTCGGATGCGGGATGGAGGCCGCTTCTCTCGGGGAGGTCAGGACGACCGCTACGCTCTCGGGAATCCGCTGGCCCGGGAGCAGGCTGACCGACGGCCATCGTCCCTCCCGCAGAAAACCCGCGAGCTCACCATACAGCGCGGGGTCTCGGGTGACGAGTGCGACCGATCGGCGTCTCACCGCGTCCCTGACGGTCAAATATCGCATATACCTTGCTGCCGACGTGCCGGTCTGCATGCATTGTGGCAGCCTCGCGGAGGACGGCGCGCTGTTCTGTCCCAAGTGCGGCTACACACTCCCACAAGCCGGCGTGCCCGGCGTAGCCGGCGCCCCGCCCCCGCCCCCGGCGGGGCCCCGTACCTGGACCAGTCCACCGCCGGCGGGTCCCCCTGGCCCCGCGGCCGGCGGGGTTATCCCCGTGTCGCCCCCCACGCCCCCCGCCTGGGTCCCCCCGCCCCCGCCGAGCCCAACCGCCCCGCCGAACGGAAAGTATTGCGTTCGGTGCGGCACGCTCATCGCCCGGGCCGCCGTGTACTGTCCCGTATGCCAGCAACCGCAGGGCCCGTAAGGCGCGGCGGCCGGCGAGGACGGCGCACGTCGGCCATGGTGCGCATCGCTCAGGATCGGATCGCGGACCTGTTCGGGCTGGCCGAACGTGAGGCCACCGCGGGGCCCGGTCCCTTGCCGGACCGCTATGTCCGGCTCGCCCGGCGGATCGGGACGCGGTACAACGTTCGGCTGCTGACCGAGTATCGGGAGTTCTACTGTCGCGGTTGCTCGGCGTACTGGGCGGAAGGCCGTACCGTCCGTACCCGACTCCGCCGCGGGCGCCGCGTCCGGACCTGCCTCCGGTGCGGACGGGAGCGACGTCTACCGGTTCGCGAACGCCGGCGGGGCTCCACGCCGCCGGAGATCCCCCCGGTCGCCACCGCTCAGGAAGACGGCGCGCTCGTCGGGGAGGCCCCGGGCGATTCGGACGAGGACGACGGTTCGGAAGAAGCATAACCCCGCGGCACTCCTCGGAGCCGTGCGCCGGGGTGGCCGAGTGGCCAAAGGCGGCAGACTCAAGATCTGCTCTCGAAGGAGTTCCCAGGTTCAAATCCTGGCCCCGGCATCCGGTCCCACCTGCGACGACGTCGGGCTCCGCCCGGGTGGACCTACGCGGGGGGTGCGTCACCGGCCGTCTTCAGGAAACGGCCCCGGAGGAACAGCGCGACCACCAGGCCGGCCACGAGCAACCCCAGCATGAGGGTGAACGCCTCGGCGTATGCCGTCACCTCCGCCCCGGGCAATGCGGAGAGGTACGGCAGGCAC
>JASHXS010000139.1 GCA_030043405.1 Thermoplasmata archaeon
AGCCAGATGGCGAGCGGGGGCTGGGAACAGGTCCTCTTGCGTCAGCCGAATCCGATCATCGCCCTGGTCGGCACCGCCGCGATCTTCTTCCTCGTCGCCTGGACGGAGTCGACCCGCATCGAGCTGCCGCTCTCCCACGCGGAGGCCCGAGGGGCGCGCGGCCGGTACCCGTTGCGCCTGATCTACGCCTCGAACATCCCGGTCATCCTGATGAGTGCCCTGCTCGCGAACGTCTCTCTGTTCACCATCCTCCTCTGGTCGAACAGCACCCTCTCCCGCTTCCCCCTCCTCGGCCACCAGTGGTGGGTCGGGTCGTACCCGACGGCGGCCCAGGCCACGTTAAACAACATCAGTCAGACCCAACCGCTCACCGGCGGGGCGTACTACCTGTCGACGGTCAACGGCCTCGAGTCCTGGTTACTTCCGATCCTGAACTACCAGACGTACGGCGGCTTCCTCTACGGGCACACGTGGTGGGAAGGGCTCGTCCACGTGCTCGTCTACTTCTGCGCCATGGTCGGCGGGTCGATCCTCTTCGCGAAGTTCTGGATCCAGACCACGAACATGGGGCCGGAAGCCGTCGCCCGGCAGATCGAAGCCTCGGGCATGCAGATCCCCGGTTTCCGACGCGAACCCCGGGTGCTGCGCCGGGTCCTGGAGCGATACATCCCCGTCATCACGGTCATCAGTGGCGCCGCGGTGGGCGCCCTGGCCGCCGGCGCCGACCTGATCGGTACGTTAGGGAACGCCAGTGGTACTGGCGTCTTGCTCATGGTGGGGATCATCATCAACCTGTACGAGGCCATGGGCCGCGAACAGCTGATGGAGATGAACCCGCTCCTGCGCCGCTTCCTCGGAGGCGAGTCGTAGGATGCCCGACCCCGGCGCGCCGTTGCCGTCGGGAGGACCGGCCGGGGCCGACCCGACACCGGAGAGTGAGTTCACCGAGGGCGCGGCGGAATCCTCCGCGCCCGGCCCGGTGCCGTCCGCGGCGCCCCTCCCGACGGGGGAGACCGACGAAGAGACCCCGGAGACTCCCGCGGCCGCCCCGAAGCCACCGGCGCCGCGACCGACCTTCAAGTTCTCCACGTTCATCATCGTCTTCCTGGGCCTCCTCGGGCTGCTGATGCTGATCGAGGCGAACACTCGCAACGCGATCGCGACCAGCCTGGGGATCAGTGCGGCGTCCGGCGGCCCCCTCTACTCCCTGATCGGGTTCAGTTCGACGCACCTGCTCGCGACGATGGCGGTCGCCGGCGCGATCGAGATGATCGTGACGGCCTTCGCGTACAACTACACGACGGACTGGATCAAGGCCGCGAAGGTCCAGAAGTGGAGCGGCGCGTTCCGCAAGGTCCAGATGGAGGCCATCCGGTCGGGCAAGAAGGACCGGATCGCCGCGCTGCGCCCCCACCAGGACCGCATCACGCGACTGTCCAGCGAGGTGACGATCGCCCAGTTCAAGGGGATGGCGATCACGTACTTCATGCTCATCCTGATGTACACCTGGATCGGCCTCGTCATCGAGAACGCCAGCGTCCAGGCGCAGACGATCTCCCTCGGAGGGGGGTCGCTCCACCTCCTGAACCCCGTCCTCTCCGGCCTGCCGATCCCCTGGTGGTTCCTGATCTTCTCGCTCTACACGGTCCCGTTCTCGCTGGTCTTCCGCCGGATCCTGAAGTACTACTGGGTCCGGCGCTACGCCGCGGAACACCAGATCTCGCCGGTCGTCCCGCGCCCGCAGGCGACCGGGAGTGCGGCGTGATCGGGCGGGTCGTCGCGATCGGCGGGCCCCCGGGAAGCGGCAAGTCGACCGCGGGCCGCCGGGTAGCGGAGGGATTGGGCCTCCAGTACCACGCCGCGGGGGACGTCTTTCGGGCCGAAGCCCGGGCGCATGGGATGGACCTGGAGGCGTTCGGGCACTTCGCCGAGACCCACCCCGAAGTGGACCGTCGTCTGGACGAAGCCATGCAGGCCTTGGCCCGCCCGGGCGTCCTGTTGGATGGTCGCGTGCAGGGCCAGCTCTGTCGGCGAAAGGGTACCCCGGTGTACGTAGTGGTGGTAACGGCCGAGGAAGCGGTCCGGGCGGAGCGGGTCGCCCGTCGAGATGGCCAGCCCCTCGAGGAGGCGCTGCGGCGCATCCGCGACCGGGCGGCGAGCGAGCGCGAGCGGTACCGCCGCCTGTATGACATCGACTCAGAGGCGGACGCTCCGGACCTTCTCGTGGACTCCACCCGGCTGTCCGCCGAGGACGTGGCCCGACGGATCTCGGAGTTCCTGCTCCGGCCAGCGGACGGGGGGCGATCGTGAACGCGGAGGCGGGGGGCCTGCCGGCCTGGCCGGCCCCGATCGAGGAACGCCTCGCGGCGGGGACCTTCCTGCTGATCGACAAGCCCCGGGGGCCCTCCTCGCACCAGGTGACCGCTTGGGCCCGGGACCTGCTCGGTCTGCGGCTCGCGGGGCACGCCGGTACGCTCGACCCGAACGTCTCCGGCCTGCTCTGGGTCGGCGTCGGGCCGGCCCTCAAGCTGCTCCCCCTCGTGCTCGAGTTTCCCAAGCGGTATGTGGGGGCGGTCAACTTCCACGCCGCGGTCCCCCGCCGGGAGCTCGACCGGGTCGTCGCCGAGTTCACGGGGCCCATCTATCAGACTCCGCCGGTCCGGTCGGCCGTGAAGCGGGAGCGTCGGGTGCGCACGATCCACCGCCTGAACGTGCTCGAGACCGAGGGCACGCGCGCCCTCCTCGACGTCGTCGCGGACTCGGGGACATACATCCGTACCCTCGCGGTCGACCTGGGGGAGGCGCTCGGCACCGGTGCCCTCCTGGAGGAGCTCCGACGGGTCTCCACGGGCCCGTTCGACGAAGCGCAGTCGGTCCCCCTGACTTCGCTGGCCGACGCGGTGGCCCAGGCCCGGGCCGGGGAAGCGGGACCCCTTCTCGCGCTCCTCCATCCCCTCGAGGAGGTCTGGCAGCAGTTCCCGTCGCTCGTGCTGAAGGACGGGGCGGCGAGCGCGGTGGCCCATGGGGCGGGTCTCGCCAAGGGCGGGATCCTGGCCGTACCGAAGCCGTTCAACCAGGGGGCGCGGGTCGTGCTCGTGACCCGGTCCGGCACCCTCCTCGCGACGGGCGTGGCGCTCCACGGATCGACGGAGCTCGGCAACGTGCCGCACGGCTGGGTGGTCGGGGAGACCCGGGTTTTCGTGGACGCCGAGAAGTTCCCCACGCTCTGGCGGCGGTCGAGCGGGACGACCGGCGCGGTCGAACCCCATCAGGGCTAAGTTCCGGTCCCGGTCGGGAGGCTCGTGAACGGGACGCCGGCCGCGCGTTTGACGGCGGGCGAGCGCCTCTTCGGCCGACTGGCGCGGGCGATCATCCGCCATCCGCGGTACACGATCCTGTTCTGGGTCGTCCTCCTGCTGGTGACGGTCCCGTTCCTGTCGCTGGTGGGCTCCGTCACGACGAACTCGACCGAGTCCGTGCCCGCCAATTCCTCGAGCGCGATGGCGAGCGCGGAGCTGGCCCACCTCTTCCCGAACCAGACGGGGGGTTCCTCGAGCGTGCTGCTCTTCGTCGCCGAGAACATGACGAACGCCTCCGCCGGAGCGGTCGTCCAGGCGGTGACCGCGGTCCTCCTGACGGATCGCTCTCTCCAGGAGGTGTCGAGCGTCCAGAGCGTGTACACGGCCTACTCCGCCTATCTGGCTGGACAAACCCGCCTCGCGGGGGGTGCCCTGGAGAGCGCCCTCACCGGACCGGACCCGCTGCCGACGGAGGTGAACGGGTCCGCCGACCTGTTCTGGGGCCCGCCCGCGGCTTTCCTCGCCACGTGGGAAAACCTGTCCGCCGGCCACGGCGGCAACGCGTCCGTCTACAATTTTCCGGCGTATGAAGCGACGCGTTCCGCCCTGGGGAACGACACGGCCGGCCTGACCGTGCTGAACGCGTTCTACAACGGTTACGACGGTTCGCCTGCCGGTTTCAACGGCTCGGCCGCCTGCGCGGCGACTCCCACGAACGTCGCCTCGTGCGCGAACGACGTCGTCCGCGCCCAGGAGGGACCCCTGGTACCGGTCCTGGCGCCGTCCTCCTCGGGCCAGCTCGTCGCCCGTACGGTTCTCGGCTCGCTGAACACGTCGACGTACTCGACCTGGCCCGCGGTGCGGGGGACGGCGGCCGCGATCGTCGGTTCCGAGGTCGACTTCCCGACCTCCTGGGTGCTCGGGGTGTGGACGGCCTTCCCCACCGGTGTCGTCAACGCGACCGCCGCCGCTTCGTTCGCGAACGCCACCGTCGAGGAGGCGGGCGGACTCTCCGCCCAGCCCCTCCCCATCCCGCACGGGATCGAAGCCCAGTTCGTCGATCCGACCGGGACCGCTTCGATCATCTCGGTGGACTTCGCGGTCACGGACTCGTACACGAACGCGAGCGGCGGGACGCCCGTCTTCGCGGACCTTCCCCGCATCGACCAGGACGTCCAGGGAGTGCTGGCGGACCGCTCGGACGCCTTTCCCATCACGTACTACCAGACCGGCGGGGCCCCGCTAGACCAGCTGACGAACTCGGTCGTGAATGCGTCCCTCGAGCTGGTACTCCCGCTGACGGTCGGGCTGCTCCTCGTCATCGCGATGCTGTACTTCCGATCCCCGCTCACACCCAGCGTGACGTTCGCCGGCTTGGGCATCGCCCTCCTGCTGGCGATCGGAGGCACGGTGCTCCTCGGGAAACTGTTCGGGCCCGTCGACACGACCTCGCTGACGCTGGAGGAAGTGTTCGTCCTCGGAGTGGGCACGGACTATTCGATCTTCCTGGTCGCCCGATATCGCGAGGAGTTGCGGCGCGGGCGGACGTCGGAGGAGGCGATCGAACAGTCGCTGACCTGGGCCGGGCAGTCGATCGCCACCAGCGGGTCGACGGCGATCATCGCCACGCTCGCGCTGACCTTCAGCGGGGTGGCCCTGCTGTCCCAGTGGGGCCGGGTCCTCTCGCTCGCGATCCTGATCACCATCCTGCTCTCCTTGACGTTCGTTCCCGCGGCTCTGCGCTTGCTGGGGCCCCGGATCTTCTGGCCCGACAGCGGGGCGCGGTTCCAGGCGGAGGCCGAACGTACGAATGCGCGCGTCCGTTCGGAGCGCACGTACTTCTATCGGGTGGGTCGGCTGACCCAGCGCCGGCCCCTGGCGGTGCTGGGCCTTCTCCTCCTGGTCAGCATCCCCCTCCTCTACGTCGCCTTCCAGGTCCCCCTGGCGTACGACTTCTACGGCCAGCTGCCGACCGGACACCCGGCCTCCGACGGGCTGAACCTGCTCTACGCGCACTTCGGGAACGGGTCGGCCACTCCGTCCTTCGCCCTGGTCACCTTCGCGGCCCCCCTGGTCGTGGGGAACCAGAGCAACGCGAGCGAGTTTTCCGAGTTAGCGGCCCTCACGTCGATCGCGCAGAATACGAGCGGCATCGCCATCGTCGAGTCCCCCGTCGGCCCGTACGGGGCGCCGCTCGCGACCTGGGAGAATCTCTCGTCGTTGCCCCTCGTGCCGCAGCACAACCTCCTGGGGACGTGGTCCGGCTTCGTCGGGTCGGACGGCCGGACCGTCCTCCTCTCCCTGCAACCGACCGCGACCGGGCTCTCGTCCGAGGCCGTCGCGGCGGTGCGGGCCGTCCAGTCCAATTTCCAAGCGTACCAGGCGACCCATCCCGAGGTCACCGGCCTCGCGTTCGGTGGGGGAGCCCCGACCATCGGGGACCTGGCGGATGAAACCAACACGGCCACCCTGATCCTCATCGTGGCCGTGACGATCGGACTGCTCGTCGTGCTCCTCGGCGTGATCCGGTCGTGGATCATCGCGGTCATGGCGATCGCGACCATCGGGCTCTCCATCTCCTGGGCGTGGGCGCTCACGTACCTCGTGTTCCAGGAGTTGCTCGGTTTCCCGCTCTTCTTCTATGTGCGGACGATCCTGTTCCTCCTGATTCTCGGGTTGGGGATCGACTACAACATCTTCCTGCTGACCCGCATGCGCGAGGAGCGGGTCAAGGGAGCGTCGTCCAGCGAAGCGATTGTCACCGCCGTGGGCCGGACCGGGGGGATCATCACGGCGGCCGCGATCATCCTGGCCAGCGCCTTCGGGGCGCTCGTCGTCGGCGAGTTTACCCTGATCCGGGCGATCGGTTTCTCCGTCGCGATCGCGGTGATCCTGGACGCGATGATCGTCCGGACCTTCCTCGTTCCCTCGACCCTGCAGTTGCTCGGCGACCGAGCCTGGAGCATGCTGGGTCGGAAATCTCCCCCGACCCCGCCGGCAAAGGGGGTCGGAGCAGCCGCCGACTCCCCCGCCGAGACTCCGCCGGCGAGCCGCCCCGCTACGAACTGAGGAAGCGGGCTCGGGCGCGCTTCAGGTGGACGTCGGCCGAAGAGTTGTCCACGATCTCGGCGATCTTGCCGTCTTTCTCGATCAGGAAGGAGACCCGCCGGGCGTGCCCGGAGGGGGCCAGTACCCCGAACTTCTGTGCGACTACCTTCTGGGAGTCGGCCAGCAGCGGAAACGACAGCCCGTACTTGGTGGCGAAGGCCTTCTGATCCGCACAGTCGTCCGTGCTCACCCCCACGACCTGCACCCCGTGCGACCGGTACTCGGCCAGCTCGTCGCGGAACCCCTTGGCCTCGATCGTGCAGCCCGGCGTGTCGGCTTT
>JASHXS010000140.1 GCA_030043405.1 Thermoplasmata archaeon
CGACCAGTACCGCGCGCGGAGGTCGGTCGCCACGTAGAGAAGGAGCCCCGCGAACGCGACCTGGGCCACCGCGAAGGCGAGCCCCTCCAGCGGGTCTCCCGCGATCAGACGCAGGACCGAGAAGGTGCCCCAGAAGGTCGGGATAAAGGCCGTGAACTGGCCGAACGCGGTGAGCCCCTGGAGCGAGTCGAGCAGGAACACCGGGTTGAAGGCAAGTTGCAGCAGCACGATGACCAGGACGAGGGCGACGGCCGCCAGGGCCCGACCGACGCGGCTTCGCTGGCCCACCCCGCCGATCCCCCGTTGGCTCACAGACCGGAGCATCTCGACGAGGAAGGCGCCCTCGAGGAGTCCGACGATGGAGAGCAGACCCGTCAGGAGCATCGGACCCCCGAGATGCGCCGCCAAGGCGAGGGGGGTCACTGCTCCGAGGATCAGGGCCACGGCCGGGGAGTACGTGTAGGCGATCGCCGAGGACGAGGCGAGCACGTACTCCTTCGGCGACACCGGGAGCCAGTTGGCGGCGTCGCTCCCGGCGAAACGGGCCGTGGCGGTGAGCTCGAAGAGCACGCCGGCGACGAGGACCGCGCTGACCGCGTAGATCGGGAGGAAGGGCAAGAACTGGGTGATCAGCGGCGCCAGCACCGAGCTCGGGAGCTGGGCAGTTCGGACCAGGAACTCCGCGAGTCCGAAGGCGACCCCGAAGATCGCGGCGTCGGCCCAGGCGAAGATCGGGGGCTGGCCCGTCCAGCTCTTCGGATTCGCCCCCCGTCCGCTGGCGCGGATCTGGGAGGCGACGAGGACCCAGGCGAGGCGCCGGATCCGGTGGGCGTCCATCGCCGGCTCACCGCCCCAGGGCGCGGACGACCTCCCCGAGGTCGCCCGTGCCCGTGAGGCTCAGGAAGACCTCCTCGAGCCCGCTGCCCGGGAGACCGGCGCGCTGGCGTAACGCGGCGACCGTCCCCTCCGCGATCACCTGCCCCTGTCGGAGGATGACGACTCGGTCGCAGATCGCCTCGGCGATCTCGAGGACGTGGGTGCTGAAGACGACGCCCACGCCCTCGGTCGTGGCGAGGGAGCGGAGGAGGTCCTTGACCACGCGCGCCGCGCGAGGGTCGAGGCCGTTCAGCGGTTCGTCGAGGACCATCAGGCGGGGGTGGTGCAGCAGGGCACTGATCAGGGCGACCTTCTGCTTCATCCCCTGCGAATATCCGCTGATGAGGGCGTCCTCGTGCCCGGCGAGCTCCAGGCCCGCGAGGAACTGTCGGATGCGATCGGCGCGCACGTTCGGTGGAACGCCGTAAAGGTCCGACACGAAGTCGAGGTACTCGGCCCCGGTCAGGAACTCGTAGAGGGACGGCGCCTCCGGAACGTAGCCGATCGCCGCCTTGGCGACCATCCCGTCCGTCGCCATGTCCCGCCCGAGCACGTGGATGACCCCGGAGTCGGGCCGCAAGAGCCCGAGGATGGACTTCATCGCGGTCGACTTTCCGGCGCCGTTCGGGCCGAGCAAGCCGACGATCTCCCCTGGACGGACCGAGAAACTCACGTCCACGAGCGCTCGAGTCGTTCCGTACGACTTCGACACATGGGCGACCTGGAGCGCCGGTGCGTCGGTCGCCCCGACGGGCATCGCGGTGGACGAAGGGAGGGCGGGCATGGGGATGTCGCGGCCGGGAACCGTCCCGGCTCTTTACGTGGGGCTGCGCCGGATCAGTTGTTCTCGGGCCGTGGCCCCAAGGCGCCCCTCGGCCCGGCGACCGGGCCGCCCGCCGCGAGGAAGGCGACATGCGATCGAGGGGCCGGAGGACGGAGCACGTCCGCGACCGCGACCAGAAGTTCGTAGGCCGCCTCCTCGGACTCCCCCGCATCCGACGTCGCGGAGTCCCCCGTGGAGTAGATCTGGGCGACCCGTCCCCGGACCCCGAGGAGTACACTGCCGGTCCCGTCCCGTCGGGTCCATGACAGCAGCGGCCCCTCCGGGCGCTCGACCACCCCCATCCACCGCAAGTGGCCGAACCAGCGTCCCCGCAGACGCTCGAGAACGGAGTCGGGCGTCACGCCCGACGGTAGGTCGACTTGCGCCACCGGGTGCACGTCCTCCGCGGGGAACGCGGGGGGCTCGAGGTGGCGGGTCGAGCGATACCCCTCCGACGAGCGTTCGACGAGCCCCTCCCGCTCGAGCCGGTGAAGCGCGCGAGAGAGGGATTCGGGATGTGCGCCCAGGGTGCGCCGTAGGCCGCTGAACGGAACCCGACGCTGGGTCTCCTCGAGCGCGACGAGGACCCGGTCGTCGAGCCGCCCGCCCGGGACTGAGACGAGCCCGTTCGCCGTTGTCATCGCCGGTGAACACCGCCAGGGACTTGTAAACCGTCGCTGGCCGCGGCGTAACCAGGTGCGAGCCTCCCTCGCCCCGTGTCGGTGTGACCGGCTCTGACGTGACCCGGTCAATAACCCCGTCCGTCGCGTTACCTCGACCGGACTGCGGTCCGAGGAAGAAGAACATGAGCGATGACCATGAAGGCGGCCCGGGCGGCTACAACGGGCCTTGGCTGTGGACGGCGTACCGCGCGTACAACGAGCTGCTGCGGGAGAAACTGAAGAAGAAGTTCGACGCGCAGGAAGGCCCCTGGATGGACAGCGTCGCCGACGTGCTCGTCCAGATCGTGAACGCGCGCTGGGAAGGGGGACGGCAGAAGGAACGGGAGCAAGAGGAGCTGTTCGAGAAGCTCGAGAAGCTCCTCTCGCAGTAGGGGGTCCCATGCCGATTCCCATCTCGCCCGGCCCGTCCGTGCCCCCGGTGGGGCCCGAGCCGAGTCTTCCCTGGCCGGGGAGCCGGTAACGCTCGGGAGGAGACGATGGCGCGGAGCGAACTCGAGGAGCGGGTCACGTCGGCCGTGGGCACCGTCCGGCCGGCCGTCGTGGCGGTCGAGACGCTCCGTCCGGCCCGCCATCGGGGCAACCCTTTCCTCGTTCCCGCGGAGGCGACCGCCCTGGTCTACGATAGCGACGGCGGGCTCCTGACGAATCAGCATGTCGTCGACGGGGCGCGCGAGATCCGGGTCCACCTCCCCGACGGGCGGGTCCTCGAGGGGGAGGTGGTCGGCGGCGATCCGGTGACGGACGTGGCCGTCGTGAAAGTGGACGGGGCCGGACTCGCGCCCGCCCGTCTCGGGGACTCGGAGGCGCTTCGCGTCGGTCAGTTCGTGCTGGCCGTGGGCAATGCGCTGGGCCTGCCCGGCTCGCCGACCGTCTCGCTCGGCGTCGTCAGCGCCCTCGACCGGCCGCTTCCCGGATCCGACTTCATTTTCGAGGGCCTGATCCAGACGGATGCCGCGATCAACCCGGGCAACAGCGGTGGTCCCCTCGTCAACCTGGATGGGGAGGTCGTCGGGATCAACACCGCGATGATGCCGTTCGCCCAGGGCGTAGGCTTCGCCCTCCCGATCCGAGCGGTCCAGCGGATCGCCTCGGAGCTCCGGGCCCGGGGGCGCGTCATCCGCCCCTGGATCGGCGCCTACCTGGTCGAGCTCCGGCCGGAGGTCGCCTTCCCGCGGGGCCTCGAGCCTCACACCGGGGTGCTCGTCGCCGACGT
>JASHXS010000141.1 GCA_030043405.1 Thermoplasmata archaeon
ATCCGCACCCGGGTCCCCCGCCGCGCTCGATGACGACGTCCGCGTATCGCTACATGGCCCGGTCGTTCCGGGATACCCTCGGCGACGAGGGGGCGGTGCTGCGGCACGAGCGGCTGCTCGCGTGGCGCCAAGACCACACGGTGACCCGGCTCGAGCATCCGACCCGGCTCGACCGAGCCCGCGCCCTCGGCTTCCGGGCGAAGGGCGGCTACCTCGTCGTTCGCGTCCGCGTCCGCCGGGGCGGGCAACGCAAGCGGGCGATCATCGCGGGCCGCCGCCCCAAGCACAAGGGGGTGCTCCGGATGACGCTCTCGAAGAGTCTCCAGCGCATCGCCGAGGAGCGGGCGGCGAAGCACTACCCGAACCTCGAGGTCCTCAATTCCTACTGGGTCGGGGAGGACGGGAAGCAGAAGTTCTTTGAGATCATCCTGGTCGACCCGGACCACCCGGAGATCCTCGCGGACCCGCAGATCAACTGGATCGCCGCGCCGACGCAGCGCGGGCGCGCCTATCGGGGCCTGACGAGCGCGGGCCGCGAGGGCCGTGGACTCCGCTGGAAGGGGAAGGGCGCCGAACGATTCCGCCCGTCCCGCGCCGCGAACCGCCGCCCCCTGCGGCACACCCAGACGAAGGTCATTCCGTAGGCCGGTCGGCGCCGTCGGCGTCCTCGAGTCGGCGCTCGATCGTGTCGTTCTCGGCTTCCGCGATGCGACGCGCCCAACCATAGAGCCCTTCGACGTGGACGAGCTCGCCCCGGAGGACCACGGCGAGCCGGCGACGCGTCTCGAGGTCCAGCTCGACCCGCTCGGCGTTCAGGAACTCAGCCAGTCGATGGGCCAGGTGACCGCCTTCGGTGTCCCAGTCCGTCAGGATGACCACTCGGCGCCCGCGGCGGACCAGCGACTGCGCTGTCTCGGCCATGGTGCGACCCGCGTGCAACACCGCGACCGCCCCCGGCAGCCCGAGCCGCCGCACGGATCGGCGGTCGCGTACCCCCTCGACCACCACGACGGTCCCCGGCTCGGCACTGACGAGCCGGAGCCGTTGCCAGAGCTCGACGAACTCGTCGAGCGCCTCCCGGGCGTCGTTCCCCTCGCGCATCGCCGTACCGCCCGGGGAAGGTGGGCGCCCCCGGTCGGCTCGGGCCCAGACCGCACACCTCCTATAGTCCTTCGTCGCTGGACCCTCTCCCCACGAACATGCCCGACCACTTCTCGCTCCTGCTCGAGTGGCGTCGCAACGAGGCGGCCACCCGCGGACTGGCGAAGCTCCCGCACGACTTCTACGCGGCGACGACCAGCTACCTCGCCGAGGTACGGCAGTCGTACGAAGCCGACCTTCGCGAGAACCCCTCGGGCCGAAAGGGCGACCTCTCCCGCCAGACGTACCAGCGGGCCAGCCAGGTGGCCCGCGACATCGTCGAGGGACGGGCGCAGAAGGTCCTGGCCGCCGCCTTCCAGGCCAGCATCGGAGGGAGTCGCGACCTACCCAACGCCCTCCCCGACGAGCGGGCGATGTACGATCGGATCGTCGGTACTCTCCTCGACTACCGCCGACACACGAGCCCGTACCTCGAAACGGGCCCGGCGCCGGGCGGCCCCGCCTCGCCTCCCCCGTCGTTGCCGCCCGCCGAGGTCCGAGCCGGCCCCACAGCGGCCCCGGCCCCCTCCCCGCGCGCACCGGCTCCGCCGGCGACCGCGTACGTACGGATCCTCAAGGACGGTCGGCCGCTCGAGGTCGGGTCGGAAACGATCGACCTGCGGGCCGAGGACGTGCTCTCCTTGCCCGAGGACAAGGCCCGGCTTCTGGTCGCGGGCCGGGTCGCCGAAGCGATCGTCCCGCCGGCACGACCGAACGTTACCTAGGTGGCGACGCCCGAGCCGCCTCCCCTCCGGGGAGGAACTCGAGTACTCGGAACCGCTCGAAGCCGAAGAGGAGACTTTTCACCGCCAGGCGGAGCCTCACCTCGGCCTCCGCGTCCGGCGCGGCCGATATCGCCGTCTGGAGCAGGCGCTCGAAACCCCAGGCGCCCAACGCCTCGGACTGACGCCGGTCGGCGAGCAGGGAAAGTCCGGCCGTGGCCGCGACCGACCGGATCCGGGAGAAGTTCACGAACGCGCTCAGGTCCGTCTCCCCGGGTGCGGCCCGCGGATCGCCGCCGGTGCGGTGAGCCCGCACCGCGGCCAGCGTTCCCTCGGGATGGGCCCGGACGAGCTCCGACTCCTCCATCCCGTAATCCAGGGCGACGAAGACGCCACGCACCAGGTGGTCGGCGACTTCCCGGACGATCCCTTCCGCCCGCGGCGAGACTTCGAGGATCGTGCCGGGTTCGACGTCCGTCGGCAGGGCCGGTCCTGGGACTTCGGCCAGGGCCGGCTCCTCCGCCGGGACGACCCGATCGCCGTCGAGCCGGACCCCGAGCTCCGTCCAGCCGTCCCCGGCCCGGCGGAGCCGCCGGATCGGTTGGGCGTCCAGGAGTTCGTTCGCGACCACGACGCCTTCGAATGGCCCCAAGGTCGCGACGGAGTCCCGGCTCTGCAGCGAGAGGCCGAGGGGGCGGGCGACACCGCCGATGGCGGCGGCGGCCGCCGACTCCCGGGTCGGCGAGCGTTCTACGACGGTCACCTCAATCCCCGGGAGCTCGTCGGGGTACCGGGCGAGCTGCGTGAGACAATCGCGCAGCAGTCGACCGTCGCCCGAACCGAGTTCCACGAGGTGGAACGGACGGCCGGGGTCCAGCTGGCGTCGCACTTCGCGGACTCGTTCCGCGAGGGCGGCGCCGAACAGGGGGGTGACGTGGGCGGCCGTGTAGAAGTCGCCGGCCCCGCCGAAGGGCGAGGGCGATCGCTGGTAGTACCCGACCTCGTCTGCGTATAGCGCGACGTCCATGAACCGGTCGAAGGGGATGAATCCCTTCTCGTCGGCGGCGTCTTCGAGTCGGGCCCGAAGTCGGGGCTCGACGTCTCGCGACGCGGGGCTCGACTCGTCGGGCATCGGCGGACCGGCCGCGCCCTCAGCCGATGTAGCCGAGGTCCTCGCGGGGGGCGGAGGGGCCGCTGGGCAGGCCCTCCGAGGTTCGCTGCTCGGCTTCCTGCACCTTGTGGGCGATGCGGTCGATCTCCTGGGCCTTCGCCTCGAGCGCGGTGAAATCGATGTCGAGCGAGAGGGTGCTCACGAGCACCTTGAGGACCGCTTCCGCGCTCCGCGGGTCGACGAAATAGCCGCTCGTCTCCCCCATGAGGCACACGCCTTCCATCTGGTAGAGGCGCCCCAGACCGAGGAAGAGCCCGCTCGCCCCGATGAGGCCGCCCCCGGGGTCGTTCCGGGAGAAGACGACGCCGTGCTTCTTCATCGCCTCCACGCGCGCCGGGCTGGTCGCGGCGCCCAGGACCCGCGGGGTTTCGACGACCTTGCCCTGCGCGAATCCGGCCAGCGTGAACACTTCCCGGACCCCGAGCTTCGCACAGAACTCGAGGACCCGCTCCGTGATCTCGTACTGTCCTTCCGGCGAGATCCCCTGGTAGTCCCCGCCGAGCACGAGCAGGTCGCGTCCCCCCGGGCGGGGGGAGCGCCAGTACGACAGGTCATTCGAGACGAGCCGAATGATCCCCTCCTCGCTGACGTACACCTGGGGCGGGAAGAACTTCGAGAAGATCGTGGCGAGCGGCTTCGTCGGGAGCTGGTCCCGGAGGTAGTCCGCCGCCAGCTTCCCAACGTTCCCGACGCCCGGTAACCCCTCGATCAACACGGGGTTCCGGAGCTCGACCTTCTCGAGGGGGCGGATGACGACGTCCTCCACAGGTTTCCTCGTCCTCGAACAGCCGGCCGAGGTCGATAAGGTTGCGGTTACGGGGACGTAGGCCGGTGTACCGCGGGAGGGTCGGCCCCGGGGTCCACGACCCAGCCCTGCTCGGTGACCCGGGCCCGGGCGATCTGCTGGAGGTCGGGACGGTTCCGGACCTTCTCGACCGAGAGGGTATGCTCGTACTTCCGCCCCTGGGGGGTCGCGCGCAGGTCCACCACGACGTCCGCGAGGTCCTCGAGGGCCCCGACCACGCGCGTGTCGTGGGCGCGGGAGTGGACCGCCAGCATCGCGTGCCCACCGATCGTCTGGCAGCGGAACCGGATCTGCCGGGCCACGGTGGTCACGTCCGCCGGGCTCAGTACTTCGAAGAAGAAATCGACGGAGTCCAGGACCAGCCGGAACGGCGTATCGATCGCCGCGAGGTCGCTCAGCATACGGCTGGTCAGGCTGAACGCCGAGCCGGTGTGGCCCGAGGGAGAGTCGCCGGTGATCTGGGCCAAGGAGAGGCCCTTCTCCCGGGCGGTCGCGACCTCCAGCCCCCGGATGAGGACCCGCTCGTAGTACTCGTCGGCGAGGTTGACGACCTGGATCGAGGAGGGGTCCCAGCCGAAGTCCTCGAACGCCTTCTTGACGTCGATCGTGCGCTCGTACGTCGTGTAGAACAGGACGGGCAGGCTGCCGACCCCCGCGTGCGCGAACTGCTTCGCGAGCAGCGGCGCGCCGGACGCGGACGACCCGGTGAGCACGGCGAGCCAGCCGGGCGGGAGCGCGGTCGAGATCGGGCCGTCGACCTCGGGGATCCCGAAGATGCGGTGCGGGTCGACCATGCTCAGGTGCCCGCCCGGGCAACGTCGATCGCCTCGTCGACGACGAGGTTCAGCATCGCCTCGACCGACGACCCTTCCTCGTCGGACGTCTCGAGCACGACCGTGAGCACGTTGCGCGTCTTCAGGGTGTTGATGAGGATGTGGAAGAACTCGGAGAGGAGGTCCGGCGGGTTGTGGATGGCCAGGGAGTTGACGCTGTCGATGACGACGATGGACCGGGGGTGGGGGAACTTTCGGAGTAGGTATTCCACCCGCAGCATGATCGACTCGAGCGCCCGGGGACTCTCGATGTACGTCGCGTTCGGTAGCGGGTTCGTGTAGTTCATCAT
This sequence comes from Thermoplasmata archaeon, assembly GCA_030043405.1. Taxonomy (GTDB): domain Archaea; phylum Thermoplasmatota; class Thermoplasmata; order Lutacidiplasmatales; family UBA184; genus Lutacidiplasma. Next base: position 4,962 of record JASHXS010000141.1, read on the forward strand.
GATGTGGCTGATCGCATCGATGAACGAGATGCGGTCCTCGGGCACGTCCAGGGCCTGGGCGAGGCTCCAGACGAACGAGGCGGGGTTCGTCACGGCGACGTAGATGGTGTGGGCGTCGGTCTCGCTGCCGACGTCGCGCAGCGTGGCGTTCAGCACGGCGAAGTAATGGTCCGCGTATTCCCGCGGGTCGAGTTTGAGCGTGACGGCGCTCCCGCCCGGGAGCCCCCGGAGTCGCTCGCCGATGTCAATCGGCATCCTCTACATCCCTCCCTCGGGGCGTCCGCCCTTGAGGTGCGGCGCGAGCAACATCCCGATCGGGGTGAGCTCGACCACGTACTGGGCCTGCGAGTGCGCGGTACCGCGCATCTTGATCACCTGCAGGACCCGGAGGATGTCCCCCTGCCGACGGGCGTTCCACAGCAGAATGACACCGTCCACGATCGCCTCCTCCACGCCGTGGAGGGAGTACCGTCCCGGGGTGGGTCCGATCTCCGACACGAGCAGCGACGTGCAACCGGCTTCGCTCAGCTCCTGCCCCAGTCGGAGCATGAAGTCCCGGATCCGCTCGTCGCGGCGGATCCGATAGCAGACGGACGTGAGACTATCGAGGACGAGGCGTTTGATCCCGAGGCTCCGGACCAGGTCACGGATCGTGCGGATGAGGATCGCGATCTCGTCCGGTGTGAGCTCCTCGTGCTCCAGGCCCAGCCGCTCGTACAGGACGGGAAGGTCGACGAACACCAGCGAACCGTTCGTGACCAGGTCGGTCCGGAAGAATTCGAACGTCGAAAGGTTCTGGATCAGCTTGTCCGACGACTCGGTCACCGAGACGAAGAGCGACCGCTCGCCCCGCTCGGCCCCTCGCACGAGGAACTCGAGGCTGAGCGTGGTCTTGCCCGTGCCCACGCTCCCGGCGACAAGGACCATGTTGCCGCGGGGCACCCCGCCGTAGAGAATGTTGTCGAGCCCCTCGACGCCCGTCGCGCAACGGTCGAGAACCGTCGCGGGCGCCATCAGCCCGCCCCCCGACGGCGCTGGCGGCTCGGGAGCGGCCTCCGGCGGAGCCTCCATCGGTAAAACGAGCCAGCCCGAGACTAAGAGGGTTGTGGCACGTCGGCACGGTCGCCCACCCCGCCCGGAGTCCTCGCGCGTAGTCGCGCCTGTTGTTGGGGATCGACGACCCACGCGGGTCGCCCGTCCGGCGTGGTACCGCGGGAGATGAGCCCGAGACGGCCCCAGTGGGACCCCGCCCGTCGTACGACGCGCCCCGTGGGGTCCGAGCGGGCGCGAAGCTCCTCGAGTCCCACGATGGCCGGGCGATCCGGGTCGAACGCCCGGGCGGCCTCCAAGAGCGCGCCCAACACTCCGGCGAACTCGGGATCAGCGGCCTCGCTCGAACCGTCCCCACTCGGGCCATCGGGAGACGGTCCCTCGATCGGTCCTGGACCGCCGGCCCTCTCGTGCGTCGCTTCGGACTCCGCCTCGGCGGAGTCGGGTTCGAATTGCGGCGGCCGGGCCGTCCGGACCCAGTGTACCTCCTGACCCTTCCCCAGAAGGGCGGCCGCGCGGCCCCGTGGCAGGGCCAACACCTCTTCGGCCCGGACCTGGTGGCTGGCCCGCGCGAACTCCCGGGCTTCCTCGGGGGAGCCGCGGAAGGCGACAAAGTCCGACACATTCGTCCAGACCGCTTCGCCGACCAATCGGGGGAGCGAGGCGATCGCCTGAGTGGCGAGGACCACGTGGGCATTGCGGCGACGCCCGAGGCGGAGCATCTCGGCGAGGCTCTCGTGCGAGAACCATTGCGCCTCGTCCAGCAGCACGAAGGTCTTCGGTGTACCCGGCCGGGCGAGGAGCTCCGACCAGACGAGGGCCAGGTAGACCGACAGGAGGTAACGGGCCGCCGACTCGCCGACCGTAGCCGCGTCGCCGGAAATCAGGACTAGGCGACCCGCCGCCACCAGGTCGCGGGTGTGCGCGCCCGACTCGGGCCGGCAGAGCATCCGGACGAGCACCGGGCTGCGGACGACCTCGTGGAGGAGCCGACGGGCCCCGTCCGCGTCCTCCGGTCGATCGCGGATCCGGTCCGCTAGCTCCCGGATCGGCTCGAGGTGGTCGGATGGCGCGGCTCGGCTGGTCCGCCCGCCGGTGCAGAGCAGCTGGTGAGCGTCGACCAGCGTGCCCTCCGGGAACGCCGCCGCCGCCCGGATCGCGCGCGTCACCATCTCCTCGAGACGAGGCCCCCAGAAGGCGGACTCTTCGAAGCGCCCGGCGCGGACGCGTCGGAGCGCGTGGACCAGGTCCCCCAGCCGACGCTCCGACCGGATCGCCTCCTCGGCGCCTCCGGGCTGGATGCCCTCGAGCGCGTTCACACCGGGACCGGGCTCGGCGGGAGAGACCCACGTCAGTCGGGCCCCATACGCCCTCGGCAGTTGGCGCCGGATCGCCGCCGCCGTGTCGCCGAGGGGATCCAGGAGCACGAATCCGGCCGTCGGCGCGATTCGGAGCGCGAGGGAGGTCAACAGGGAACTCTTTCCCATGCCAGTTTCGCCGAGTAAGGCCATGTGCCGGCCCTGATGGGACTCGAGGAGCGGTCCCACGGGGCGCCCCTGCGGGTCGCGGCCGATAGCCAGGAGCGGACCCGGCGTGGGGGAAAGGGCGCCTCCCCCTGACGGGTCCGAGAGACCGGGCCAGAATGTCGCCCACTCGTCGAGCGTCGTCCATTCTCCGCGGACGGTTGAGGGCGACAACCGGGACCAGCGCGCGTACGGTCGGAACCGAAGTCCGTTCCCGCCGCTCGAGCGAACGATCGTTTCGACCACCCGGAGGAACCGCCCTCGATCCGGCCAGGCCGGGGCAGCGGGGTCGACCCACGCCCGGACCCGGAGTCGACCGACGAGGGGCTGGGCGACCTCCCCGACGGACGCCTCTCGGAACCCGCGACCGGACGGTGGGATCGCGCTCTGGAAGCTCATGCGGGCGCCCGGACCTGGTGTCCCCGACCGAGTGGTCCGGACCGGCGCCAGATGGACGGGGACCCACT
>JASHXS010000142.1 GCA_030043405.1 Thermoplasmata archaeon
CGGACGAGTATAAGAAGTGGAGCGCCCCCGAGGAGCGCGGGGCGTGGAGGCATTCCACGCCCCACCATCGCCCAAGGGGATCTCCCCCAGGGTTCCGCGGCTCACCCCCCGGAAAAAGTCGGAACGATCGTCAGCCGGGTCGAACTCTCGAGCACGAGGTCGAGGGGGACGGGGATGTCGTCTTGCAGGACGGCAGCCCCCTCCGGGCGCAGTCCGACGGCCCGGACCGCCTCCCGCACCTGTACTCCCGCCGGGAAAGTGAGACGATGTCGTTCGGAGCGGCCCGCGCGCGCCAGTTCGACCTCCAAGGTGATCGTCGGTCGGCCCGGGGCGCTGAGGGGGAGAGTCTCCGCCGTCGGGGTCCCGTCCCCGGCGACCTTTGAACTCCCGCGATGCATACGCACCACCAGATCTCGAATCTGGCGCCTTGGCCGAGCTAGGCTACCTCAGCACCGGGGAGGGGGGAGTCGTGGGCCGCTTTAGTTCTTTGCGACCACGAGGTTCGGTTCACCGTTTCCGGGCCGTCGGACGCACCCGAGCCTGCACGCTGGGTGCCGAGCCGGCTTCCGGTTCGAGCGTTCCGAGCGCCGTCTTCATCTCGGTGATCGCCGCGACCGGGAAGGGGTCGACGCCGGCGGCCTCCGCCAGGAAGAGACTCACGTGGTCCCCTAGCGTGAGACCTGCGACCAACGCCTCCAATCGGTCTTCCGGGGCCAGCGGGGTGGGAAGCACGGTCACTCCCCGGGCTCGGAGGAGATCGCCGAGGTACTTCGTGCTCTGCCGGACGAGCGGTGGAGAGCCGGGCCAGTCGAGCGTCACGACGGCGTACCGCTTCGCCTCGGCGGCGGGTACGGCGTCCCACGCTACGATGGCGTTGTGGAAGAGCTCCGGCACCTCGTCGAAGACCGCCAGCCGTTTCGAGTTCTCCTCGATCTGGGTCTTCCATCGCCGCGCCAGACCGACGAAGGCACTCTCCGCGTAGATGAACGGGAGTCGGGGACCGATCTCCCGCGCGATGCGGGCCGCGGGACCGCGCGCTTGGGCGCATGTCGCGATGTACGGGCGGACGCGCTCCGCCACTCGCCGCACCCGATCCTCGTTCGACTCGGGGAACCAGGGGTCCAAGAGGCCTAGGAGACCGCCCAGGAGGTAGCCGACGGCCGAGCGGGGTGGCAACCCGGACGGCACCGGCAGCAGAGGCACGCGGTCCCGCGCGGCACGGGCCGCCAACGCCCCGCCGGCCGCCAGGACGATGCGGTACGCCCCGGCCCGGCCCGCCGCCTCGTACGACCGGATCGTCTCCCACGTGTTGCCGGAATAGCTCGCGAGCAGCACCCGGGAGCGTGACGAGATGGACGGGGGTGGAGAGGTGGAGCGGAGGACGACGAGCGGCACGCGGGTCTCCGCCTCGACCACGCCGCGCGCCAGTTCCGCCGCGATCCCGGAGCCGCCCATGCCCGCGACGAAAATGTGGACCGGCTGCGACTCGGACGGGATGGCGATCTCGCGCCCCCAGCGGAATCCGTCCAACAAGGCGCTAGGGAGCGCGGCGGCCAGGGCGCGCATCCGGTGGGGACCGTCCGATTCCGGGGCCGCCATGGCCCCCACGGAGTGGCCCGCAACTTATCCCTTGCTGGGCGAGCGCGCGCGAAGGTTCAAGACCCGGGGCCCGCGTTCTACGTCCGGCGAGACGCGCGGCGGCGCATCGCACGAGGGCAACGACGGTGTCGGAGGAGGGGACCCCCGCGCCACCGGCCGGACCCCGCATCTCGGCGGGCAACGCCGAACTCGACCGTATGCTGGACGGTGGGCTGGTCCCGCACCGTCCGTACCTCCTCGTCGGGCCCTCCGGGACCGGCAAGACGACCCTCGCCCTCCAGTTCCTCTGCGAGGGCGTCCGTCGGGGCGAGCGCGTGCTCTTCGTCACGGTGGAGGAGCCTCCGAACGAGATCCTTTGGAACCACCGGGCGCTGCTGCCGGACCTGGCGAAGGTCGACGTCTTCGACGCGATCCCTGATGTGATGCGATTCGAGCGCACGCCGTTCAAGGACATCGCGGCGGTGCGGTCCGCGCAGGCCTTCGACCGCGTCGATCTGGCGATCCGGCGCACCCCCGAGCTGACCAGCGTCGAAGTGACGATCTCGGCGCTCGAGCAGATGCTGCGCACCGAGGTCCAGCGCAAGGCGTACAATCGGGTCGTAGTGGACTCGCTGACCGCCCTGCAGTACTTCTGCATGAAGGGGTACGAACCGGCGCTCGGGGCGCAATCCTTCCTCCGGTTCCTGTCTGACCTCCAAGTGACCACGATCCTCACCGTGGAATCTCCCCTCGAGGACGTGGACAGCCCGGAACGGATGCTCGCCCGCGGCGAGATCCGACTCTTCCGGTGGGAGCTGGACGGCGTCACCGTGCGGGCGGTGGGCGTTGAGAAGTTCCGTGGCAGCTCCCACGACGTGCGATTGCACCCGTACCGGATCGGGGCCCGCGGCATCGACATCAACGTCGGCGCGACGATGTCGCGGGACACCCAGCTAGTGGTCGAGGCGCGCTCGGTCGAGACCGCGACCGGCGAGCCGGCGTTGCACGAACCGTCCCCCGTCGAGCTGCTCGAGCAGGAGGTCCGGGACCTCCTGTTGGTCGGCGCCGACCTCGCGTCGGTGCGGACCGAGGTGGAGGCTGCCCTGGAGGCCGCCCGGCAGGGCGAAGTCACGGAGGCCGCGAACCATCTCACACGCGCGCTGGCCTCCGGCATGGTGCCCCCCGCCGGAGGGCTGCCGGCTCACCGCACCATGACCGCGCCCGCCGAAGCCGCCTGGGCGCGCATCATGTCGCGGGCCGAGAACGTCCGCGCGGGTGTACCGCCCGCCCGGATGCCAGAACCTCCGATCCTCGCCGCCCAGCTCGCCCGGGTCTTGGCCCATCTCCGCAGCAAGGCGGCGTCCACCCCGGTGCCCGGCCCCGTCGGGCCCGAAGCGGGCGTTCCTCCGACCTCGGCTCCCCCGGCCTCCGTCACGCCCCCGCCAGTCGCCCCGCGAGCCTCGCCCATCCGGCCCCCGGCTGCGTCCCCCCCGCCCCTTCGGCCTCCCGAGGCGCCGGCTCCCCCACGGCCGACCCCTCCTCCGACGGTGACACCGGTCCCCGCGGGGCCGGTCCGCCCGGCCCCCACTCCTCCAACGGCGGCTCCGCCCCCTCCGAACCCGGCCCTAGCTCCCGAGTCCCCACCCGCTCCCTCGGTGACGTCCCCCTCCCCGGCCGCGTCCCCGAGTCCACCGGAACCACCGCGCGCGGCGGCCACCGTGACCCCCTCCCCGACGGCCAAGCCCCCGGTTCGGGTGCGGGCCGAGCCACCCCCGCTACCCACCCCCGAGATGATGCCGCAAACGCCGGTAGCCGTGGCTCCCGCGCCGGCTCCAGTGCCAACCCCGGCCGTTGTCCCCCCCGTACCCCGGGAGGCCGAGCCTGTCGTCATCCCGTCTCCGACGATGCCCACCGCGCCGGTGGCCCTGTCCCCCACGGAGGCTTCGCCGACTCCCCCCGAAGCGGCCGCCCCGAAGCGGAAGCGGCGGGCCGCGGCGCCTCGCAAGCGCGCGATCGAGCCGGCGACCTTGTCAGAACCCGGCATCGTAGGCGTGGCACCGGTCGAGGTGTCGTCTCCCGTCGACGTCCCAGCCGCCGAGCCCGCCGTGGTCACCGACGCTCCCTCGGTCGCCAAGCCGAAACGACGCGTGGTCCGGAAGAAGAAGGCCCCGACGGTCCTCGGTGCGACGGCCGGGCCCGTGCCGCCTGGCGCGGAGGCGACCGCCCCGCCGCCGCCCCTCGCTCCCGACCCCGCACCCCCACCGTCTGAGGGGGCATGAGCCGCACCTCACCGCCGCAAGTGGAGCGGGTGGCCACGGGCATTCCCGGCCTCGACCGGATGCTCGGCGGGGGCCTCATCGGCGGCCGGCCGTACCTCCTGACCGGCGGCACGGGGAGCGGGAAGTCGCTCATCTCGCTCACCTTCCTGCTCGAAGGGATCCGTCGGGGGGAGCAGGTCCTCTTGGTCGCCGTCGATGAGCCGCCGAACGAGATCATGGAGAACGTCCGATCGTTCGGCTGGGACCTCTCGGCCGTGAACACGCTCGACGCGAACCCCGGCCTGAAGGCCTTCAAGCGGTCCGCGGCGGTCCAGGAGATCCGAACGCTGACGGACCTGAAGACGATGCGGGACATCTCGCAGGAGTCGAAGCGCCCGTCCGAAGCGGAGGACATAGCGATCCAGGGCATCCAGTTGAAGCTCAAGCAGCAGATGGCCAGCGGTCGCTACACCCGGGTCGTCGTCGACTCGATGACCTCGATCCGTCGTTTCGCGGTCAAGTCATCGACCGACCCGCAGGCCGAGCGGACCGAGATCCAGTCGCTCCTCCGGTTCCTATCGGAGTCGGGCGTGACGACGCTGATCACTGCGACGCCGAACAGCCCGGGGATCCTCACCCCGGAGGAGATCCTGACGCGGGGCGAGATCCTGCTCACCCGGAAGTGGGTGGGGGACCGGTCCGTCCGCCAGGTCAAGGTCGTACGGATGCGGGGGTGCGCGCACG
>JASHXS010000018.1 GCA_030043405.1 Thermoplasmata archaeon
GGCCTCGCCTCGGCCGTGGGCGATGAGCCCCTCCGGGACGACGAGTCCCCCGCGGCTCGCCTCGGCCAGGGCGGCGCGGACCCGTAAGCTCGTGTACCGGGGGTGGCGCGGCGAGAGTCGCATGCCGGCGACCTAGGCGCCCGGCGTCTCGTGCGAGGCGGACGCCGGGACCTCGCCGTTGCCGAGCCGCGCCTCGAGGGCCGCGATCCGCTGTTCGAGCGGTTGGAGGCCCTCCTCGAGGGTCTTCGACAGCGCGAGCTTCAGGCTCTCCTCGAGGGCGACGATGTCCCGACCGAGGTCGATGATGCGACGGGCGTTCTCGTTGAGCAGGAGACGGTTCTGGGTCGCCACCCGGAACGTGTCGGAGAGGTCCTTCGTCAACTGGCCGGAGCGCTGGGCGAACGACTCCACCGAGTCTCCGATCGGCTTCCACTTCGTGTCCAGGTTCGCGCCGAGGTCCTGATTTACCCGCTGGGCGGCTTGGCCGATCCCGATTTGGATCTCCTTGCCGACCCGTTCGGCCAGCGCCCCCTCGATGCCCTCGAGTCGGGTCTTTACCTCGTCCCCGAGGCTCTGGCTGACCCCTTCCACCCGCTGCAGACGGTCGTCCAGCGTGGTCAGACGGGCCGTCAGGTTCGAGTAGACGGTCTGGACGAGTACGTCGAAGTGGGCGTTCGTCGACTCCTGCGCCCGGAGGAGGAGGTGGAGGACCCAATGCTCGCGGCCCTTCGTCTCGGCGAGCGGCCCCCGGTCGAGTCGGTCCCGGACCTCCCGGTCGTCGATGATCGACTGGAGGTCCTTGAGCACTTCCAGACGGAGCGCGGTCGATCCGGCCCCGGCGCCTGTCGTCGGACGGCCGGCCATCGGTCGGGATTCCCCTCCGGCGCCTATATACGTTCCTTCGAGGGCGGCGTCGCGGAGCCCGGCTCCTCGAGGTCGGGCCCGAGCAGCTCCCGCGCCACGACCAGTCGTCGAATCTCGCTCGTCCCGGCACCGATCTCCAAGAGCTTCGCGTCTCGCGCAAGGCGCTCCAGGGGCAGGTCGCGCATGTAGCCATAGCCGCCGTGGATCTGGATGGCGGCCAGCGCGTGGCGGGTCGAGGCCTCGGAGGCGAAGGTGAGGGCCGCCGAACTCGCCCGGGCGCTCCGCAGGTCGTGGAGGACCGCGTCGAGCGCCGCGAACACGAGCCACCGCGCCGCCTCGAGGTCCGTGTACATGTCCGCGAGCTTTTCCTGGATGAGCTCGAACCGGCCGATCTTCTGGCCGAACTGTTCCCGGGTGCGCGCGTACTCGAGCGACCGTTCGAGGCACTCCACGAGGATCCCCACCGGGATCGCCCCTAGGACGGCGCGCTCCACGTTCAGGCCGCTCATCATCACCGCGACCCCCCCGTGAAGCTCCCCCACGAGGTGGGTCGTGGGCACCCGGCAATCCTGGAACGCCAGCTCGCCGGTCGGAGAGCCGCGCATTCCCATCTTGTCGAGGCTCTTCGCGACGGAGAACCCCGGGGTGTCGCGCGCGACGAGGAAGGCACTGATCCCGTGGGCGCCGCGCTCGGGCGCGGTTTTCGCGTACACCAAGAGCCAGTCGGCGACTGGGCCGTTCGTGATGAACTGCTTCGTGCCGTTCAGTACGTAGTGGTCTCCGATCCGTTCCGCGCGGGTCGAGAGTCCGACGGCGTCCGACCCGGCATTCGGCTCGGTTAGCGCGAGGGCACCGATCGCCGCGCCGGAGGCCGCGGCCGGCAGGGCCCACTGCTTCTGGGCCGCCGTCCCATTCCGCGCCAGATTGTCCGCGAAGAGGTTCGAGTGGGCGCCGACACTGAGCGCCAGGGCCGGACTCACTCGCGCGATCTCCTCCAGGATCAGCGCCTGCGCCACATAGGAAAGTCCGAGGCCCCCGTACTCGGTGGGGACGGTTACCCCGAGGAAGCCCTGCTCGCCCAGGCGGCGGAACACGTCTCGAGGGAAGCGGTCCTCCCGGTCCATCCGCTCGGCGACCGGCGCGATCTCCTTGCGCGCAAACCGCCGGGCGGCGTCCCGCAGCTCGCGCTCGTCGTCCGAGAGCGAGAGGTCCATCAGCGCGCGGACCCCCGCTGCGGCATAACGCTTGTCGCGGCTCGGTTGCGGGCGCGCGTCGCCGGAGCGCGACGAACGAGGCCCAGGTGGCGATGCCACCCCGGGGCGCTCTTGGGTCGATCGGACCGATAGTGGGCCCCCCGACTCTCCGTGCGGGCCAGGGCCGCGCGGGCGACGAACGAGGCCGTGAGCGCGGCGTTGGCGAGCCCACCCGGAACGGCCTGGTCGTCCGGGGGGTCCACGCTCCGCCGGAGCTCTTCGAACCTTTCCAAGGCGGCGCGCAACCCGGCCGCGTACCGCACGATCCCGACTTCGCTCCAGAGCGTGTCGCGGATCTCCTCGAGCGGGCCGGATTCCTCCGCACCGCCCTGACCGTAGGGAAGGTCGACCTCGATCGTCCGCTCGGGGCGGGCCGGACCGCCGGTGGCCGGGTGGAGCACCTGTCGCGCGACGCGCTCGCCGAACACGAGTCCCTCGAGGAGGGAGTTGCTGCCCAACCGATTCGCCCCGTGGACCCCGGTCGAGGCGACTTCGCCGCAGGCGTAGAGGCCCTCGAGCGACGTGCGTCCCTCGATGTCGGTGGCGACCCCGCCGATCATGAAGTGCGCCGCCGGCGCGACGGGGATCCGGTCCCGCGAGAGGTCGAGGCCGTAGGCGGACAGGAAGTGCGAGATCGAGGGGAAGCGCGTGAAGAGCCGATCCCGCGGCAGGGCGGTCGCATCCAGGTAGACGCAAGCGGTCGCCGATCGCTGGATCTCCCGGTCGATCGCTCGCGCCACGATGTCGCGGGGAGCGAGCTCGGCGTCCTTGTGATAGGCGGGCATGAACCGTTCCCCCGCCTCGTTCCGCAGCACCGCGCCCTCCCCCCGGAGCGCCTCGGTGATCAGAAAGCGGGGGGCCCCCGGACGCGCAAAGACCGTGGGATGGAACTGAATGAACTCCATGTCGCTGAGCAGCGCGCCCGCCCGGAAGGCGATGGCCACGCCCTCCCCGGTCGCCACCGAAGGGTTCGAACTGTGCCGATAGAGGCTGCCCGCGCCCCCGGTAGCGAGGACCACGGGTCCCGGGTTCAGGTATTCCAAGTGGGTGCCGTCGGCGTGCGAGAGGACGGCCACGGGACCCTCCCGGCCGCCGGGCCGAAGCGCCCGGAGCACGGTCCGTTCGCGGCCCTCGATCCCCGCCGCATTCGCCCGGGTCTTGAGTG
>JASHXS010000143.1 GCA_030043405.1 Thermoplasmata archaeon
CTCAGCGTGCTGTTCCTCCTGCCCACCGTGCTCACCCTGATCGGCCTGATCTTCGTGTGGGTGGGCCGTCACGAATGGAGCGAGCTGCACCGGGAGCGGACGCGGCAAGCCGGGCGGATCTTCGCCCTGAGCCTCTTGGGCGGCTTCATCGCCGGAGCCGAGCTGGCGGTCCTGGTCGTCTACCCGTCCATCGGTACCCCGCTGTGGTCCGAGGTCCTCTTTGGCGCGGCGCTCGCCTCCCTCGTCTTTGGCACCTTCGTGACGTACGCCTACTTGGTCTTCCACCTCGTAGGAACTCCCAGTAAGGCGGCCCTCGTCGGGGGGATGCTCTGGGCGCTCTTCGTGTCGGGATTGATCACCCTTACTCTCGCGCGAGGGCTCCCGACCATCCTGCTACTAATCCAGAATCGGACCTTCACGATCCCGGCCTTCCTCGCGCCGGTCGACGCGCTGCTCTCCTATCTCTTTCTCTCCTACTTCCTCATCCTCGCCGCGTACGTCGAAGCGCACGTGGTGGTCGCTCGGGGGCTGTCTCCCTCCGCCTCCAACAGATCCCCCGCACCGTACCCTTCGAAGTGAGTGGGGAAGCGCATTGAGGGGGACAGGCTTGCCCTGCCCGTGCCATACGTCGAGTACGACGAGGTCGAGGCCGTGTGCGCGGAGTGCGGGAGGATCTTCCGCTCCGAGGAGGCGCTCGAACTCCACCGGCGCGAGTCGCACGAGGAGGCTCGCATTCCAGCGGGTCCCGCTCCGCGTTCCGAGCGGCGGGCCCGGCCCAAGGCCTAGCGTCCGGGAGTCGGTGCCTGCCTCGGTCCCGTCCCGACCCCGGCGGCTCCGTCCAGCTAATGTGCCTGTGCGGGCCGTTTAACTCGGTGGGTATGCCGAACAGCTGTCCTGAATGCGGCGCGTCCGTTGAGTTCTCCAGTCGGAACCGCGTGGTCCTGGAGGGCTCGTGCGAGAGCTGTGGAGGTTCCTTTACCGTACTCGGCGGGTCGGGCACGGCCGCCGTCGGCGAACCCGCGGAAGCGGGCGGCGGGGGCGCGCCATCGTCCAGAGGGGAGACCGTGTGGCGGGGGCCGACTCCGACCTGCGCGACCTGCGGCGGCACCCTGTACTACCAACCGTCTCGGGACGGGATCGAGAGCGTCTGCGTGGGCTGCGGCCGTACGTCCGTCTTCCGGGCCGAAGGCAGCATCGGCCGCGACCCCCGAGGCTCTCGCGACCGGGGTTCCCCCGGCCGTGACGCCTCGGATCGAATGGAGGCCGGGCCCCCGCGCGGTCGTCCCTGTCGCGAGTGCGGCGGTCCGCTCCGCTTCTCCACCGGCCCCGACGGGGCCATCACCGGGGAGTGCGGTTCGTGTGGGAACCGATTCACCTTGCCCCCGCGGGACAACTTTGGCGGGGGTCGCCGCGCGGGCCCACCGGGTCGCTTCTCCCGCGGACCCCCGCGGTACGGACGTGGCCCGCCTCGCAACAGCTACCGGAGGCCGAGCGGGGGTCGCTTCGACCGGCGCGGTTCGCGGGACGACAACGACGACGACGAACCTCCCCGCCGTCGGCGGCGGTCCGAGTAGGCGCTCGGCACGCCGTCGGCGCCCCCTCGGGCCTATGAGGGCGCGGGGGTCTTCCGACGCGAAGGGCCATGAGCGAACCCAGTCCGACCGTCACCCTGGAGCAGATCGAGAAGTACCACTTTCGGGCCACGTACCCCGGCCAGCCGTTCGGGCCGGCCGAGCTCGATGAGGCGGCGCCGATCGGGACCGGCCGGGGACCGAATCCGGTGTTGTCGCTCGGCACGGCGATCGGGCACTGCCTGAGTTCGACCCTGGTCAACACGCTGGACCGGGCCCATATTGCCTACGCACCGCTGCGGACGTCGGTCGACGTCGAGGTGGGTCGAAATGAACGAGGGCGACTGCGCGTGCGCCACCTGAGCGTCGAGATCCTGACCCGACCGCTTCACGAGGAGGATCGGGAGCGGTTCGACCACTGCGTCGAGATCTTCGCGGACTTCTGCACCGTGAGCGGGGCGGTTCGGGAGGGAATCCCGATCGACGCCCGGGTGAACCCGGGGCCCACTCCCCCGATTACGCCGCCGCGGGCACCGGAGTAGGGCTCCGAGAGCGTTCCAGCCGTGCTCGGAGGGGCGGGAGTTCGGGCGACGGTACCCGGGCGGTCTCCGCCCAGGCAGCCCACGCTAGGTACTCGACCTGCTCCTCCTCGGAGACGTCGCACATGTTCGGGAGACTTCCCTCCATGACTTAACGGGGGGCCCGTCGGGCCGACGTTCGTACCTGTGCGGCTTTAAACCCGGCGGCAAGGCCCACCGGGCATCCGTGATTTCGGTCGCAGACTCGGTTCTTCGCTGGGGTGGCGGTTGGCACCCATGACGGCGTCCTCGTACGCGATTGCGGTTTCCCTCTTCGCCCTTACCGGGATGCTCGGCTTTCTCTGCGTACGCGGGCTCCGACGATATGCCCAGACCCGGGTCCGCCCCCAACTCATGTGGGGATTGGGCCTCGCCTTTGCAGCCGGGGCCATGGCGCTCGAGGGAGTGGTGTTCCTCGGGTACACGGAGCAGTGGCTCCTGCAGACGTACGTCTTCTTTTCGGCCGCCATCGTGGGCGTCCTCTCCCTCGGGGCCACTCGCGTCCTCCGACGGCCCCGGGTGGAGAGCGCCTACGCTTGGTACATCGCGGCGACGTGCGCCTTGGTCGGCGTGTTCAGTTTCCTGACCCCGCTCCCCACCTCGATGGTCTCCGGCGGGATCATCACCGGAGATCCACCCCTCCTCCTCCTCGTTCTTTCCTCCCTGGTGACGGGGCCGGCCACGGTCGTCCTTCTCGCGGCGTCCGTCGTCTCCCTTCGGCGGGACCGACGCTGGCAGACGTTGCTCATGATCGCCGGCGCCGTAATCCTGGGGGCCGGCGGCACTCTCTACATCGCCTCCTTCCCGGTCGCCCTCTACTACGCGGAGTTCATCGGAATCGTCCTCCTGTTCTTCGGTCTGGTGAGCCTCTCCTCGAGCACCGCGGTGCCGTCCCCCACTTCGGCGAGTCGCGCCCCGGGCTGATCGGTCGTTGGGCCGGGGGCCCCCGCCCCGAGAGGAGGACCGCAATCGGCTTGGGGGGGCGTGCTGTCGAAACGGAAGGGACCAACGTGGCGAGGGGCGGAACGGGACGGAGTCGCTCCGACGGTCGGGAGACGGTGTTGGTTGCCGGAGCGGGGGGTTTCCTCGGGCGCGCGATCTCCTCGTCGCTCGTCGAGGGCGGATACCTGGCCCGCGGTCTCGTGCGGGACCCCGCGAAGTCGGAGTCGGTACGTCGGGTCGGGGCCAACCCCGTGGTCGGCGACCTGCTCGACGCAGCGGCGGTGCGGCGCGCTGTCGCGGAATGCGACTGCGTGATTCAAGTGGCCGCCGCCTACCCAGGACCTGGAGTACCCCCAGATCGGCCTCGGTCGGTGCGCGTGGATGGTACACGGCTGCTCGCGCAAGAGGCCCGGGCGGCCGGCGTACATCGCTTGATCTTGGGCTCCGGTTACTGGGTCTATGCGGACCATCCGGGCGTCCTGCACGACGACTCGCCGCTCGATCCCCGCGGCGAGTCCCGTCTGAATTTCGACGCCGAACGAGCGGCGCTCGCTTTCGCCCACCCCGGCGAGTTCGAGGTGGTGATCGTGCGGCCCGGCATGGTGTATGGCGACGGGTCCTGGTTCCGGGGGATGGTCGACAGCCTCCGGGCGGGCACCTACCGATACCCCGGCCAAGGGGACAACTACTGGTCGCTCGTGGCCCTCTCGGATGCCGCGCACGCCTTCCGAACCCTAGTGGACGCCGGCCAGTCCGGCGAGGCGTACCTGGTCGTCGACGACCACCCGATCACGACCCGGGAGCTCTCCACGCTCGTCGCCCGCGAACTGGGGGTGGCGACGCCGTCCGGGGTCCCGTTCGGGGAGCTTCGGTCCGCGGTCGGCGACGACGTGGCCCACCACTTGGCGGCCAACCGGGCCGGCTCGAATCAACGACTGCGACACCTGGGTTGGTCCCCCCTCACGCCCGACGCCCGCATCGGGGTCCCCCGACTCGTGCGGTCCATGGGCCCGGGGTGAACGGGGCTTACGGCACGCGAGCGAGGACCACCAGCGACCGGAGCGTGATCATCTTGCTCGGCTCGCCCGGCGTCTCAAAGGTGAGCGGCGTCGGACGTTGGGTCGGGTGATCGGCGTACCATCGGATTCCGTCCGGGTCGGGATCGGGCTGGACGGCGTCCAGGTTCCACCGGCCGTCGGCCCGTCGCTTCCGCTGCAGCAACGCCAGCGCATACCCCAACCGCGGGTCCGCGCCGTACCCGAGCGCCGTCAGGCAGTCGAGGCCCACCAGGAGATCGTAGTAGTAGTGGACCGGCCAGTGGAACCGGAGCCAGGGTTCGTACGGGTCGCCCTGCCGGTAGAGTTCCCGCTCCAGAAAGTATTCGGCCCCTCGTTCGACACAGCGCTCCATCTCGGGTGTCCAACGGTCGCGCGGATACTCGGCGAAGGCTCCTAGGCCTTCCCAGGCGTCGAGGGTTCGGCTCTCGGCCGGGCCGTCCTTGGAGAACCGGCAGGTCCATCCTCCCCGAGGGTGGGCCGTGCGCGCCAACCATTCCATCGTCCGGGCGACGCGCGGATCGTCGCCGTACCCGAACCGGATCAGAGCGCGGGCCATGTTCGCGGTGTAGCAGTGATGGCCCTTCCCCTGCCCAAAACCCCCGACCCCGCCGCCTCGCAGCGGGGACTTTCCCATCCAGTACTCGCACGACACGGCGATCTCCGGGATCGCCTTGGTCGCTCCGAGGTCGGCGAGCGCGAGCAGGTTCCAGTGCGTCTGGGTAAACCTCGGTTCCAGCCAGCCCCGGTCGCGCACCCACCAACCCGCCGGGTCCCGGCGGCGGAGCATCTCAGCGACCCAGCCCTCCCGGGGGAGACGGTCGAGAGCGGACCGAACCGCCGGGTCCGAGGCAGGGCGCCGGAGCAGCCGAGTCAGGGTGAGGTATTCGATCGATGGCTCGGCGGGATCCAGGAGCCATCGGAGAACCTTGGGCGGTACGGTCGCCGACTCGGCTCGTCCGGCGGGTTTCGCCAAGCGACGCGGCATGGGGTCGGTCCTCCAGACCCCTGCGGCCTAAGAGGTCGACCGGCGCCCGGCGAACGAGACCCTCGGGGTGGTCGACCCGGGCGAGCCGGGCGACTGCGACCTCCCGTCGAGCGGGCCGTGAGCTTGAGTGCCGGGAGATCAGGGGACGCCCGTGCTGGGATTCGAACCCAGGTCTGAGGCTCCGCAGGCCCCTAGGATAATCCATTGCAGCGAATCCGGGAGCGGCCCGGATCCGTAGCTACCCCACACGGGCATTCCCTTCGGGAGGCGTCCCGGCGGCGCGGAGCGGGGTCGCGTATAAAAGCCCGGGGCCGGACCTCGGCTCCTCCGGCCCACACTTTATACCGAGCCCGGTTCCCCGCAGCCACTGGGCTTCTGGTTGACCGTATGGGGGAGGAGCAGACCACCGACCCGTGGCCCGAACTCTCGGCCCTCCCGATGGGCCGTCGCGTTGAGCTCGAGGACGGAAGCGGTCGGACGTACGTCGGCACTGTGGTCCCCCATCACGACTTCTCGGGCGCCCGGGTCCTTCAACTCAAACTAGCGAGTGGATACAACGTCGGCGTTCGGGTGGGGCCAGGAGCGAAGTTCCGCATCCTGCCCGACCTCCCCCGAGAAAGCCGGAACCCGCCGCCGGCGGTCCGTACCGGCTCCCCGGGCGGCCCCGCGGTCGCGCTGCTCACCACCGGTGGGACGATCGCCTCTCGGGTGGACTACGAAACCGGTGGCGTCCGGCCTGTCCAGGGAGAGGCGGAGATCCTCGAATTTTACCCCGAATTGGGCAAGGGAGGACCGGTCCGGATCGTCCCGGTCTTCGACCGGCTCAGTGAGGACCTCCACCCCGAGGACTGGGTCACTCTCGCCGAGCAGGTGGTGCGCGCATTCCGCGACGGCGCCGTTGGCGTCGTCATTGCCCACGGCACGGATACGCTCGGGTTCACCGCCGCGGCGCTCAGCTTCCTGCTGACGGACCTGCCCGGTCCGGTGGTGCTGGTCGGGGCCCAACGCTCTCCGGACCGGCCGTCGTCCGACGGTCCGTCGAACCTCCAGGTCGCCGTCCAAGTGGCTCGGGAGGCTCGGCTCGGAGAGGTGGTGGTCGTCATGCACGGCGGGTCGTCGGACCGTGCCTTCGCGATCCACCGAGGGAACTGGGTCCGGAAGATGCATTCCAGCCGACGCGACGCCTTCTCGAGCCGGAACGGACCGCCGCTGGGCTCGGTGACGGACGGCCGACTGGAGCTGGGCCCCCTCGCTCGGCCCCCGTTCCCCGGCCCGGCCCGCTTCGACGGCCCCATCGACACCCGAGCCGTGCTCCTATGGTTCTACCCGGGTCTGAATCCCGACCGCGCGGGCTTGCTCACGACCGGTGCGCGGGGAGTCGTGCTGGCGGGCACCGGCCTCGGCCACGTCGCCTCCGACCACCTCCCGTGGATCCGCCAGGCCACCTCGGCGGGTACGGTCGTGGCAATGACCACTCAATGCCTCGGCGGGCGCGCGGACCCGTATGTCTACGCCACCGGCCGCGAACTGCTCCGCGCCGGCGTCACCTACTTGGACGACCTCTTGCCGGAGACGGCGTACACGAAGATGCTGTGGGCGCTCGGCCACGCCTCGACCGCGAACGGCGTCGTCGAACTGCTGCGTACCCCGCGCGCCGGGGAGTTCATCGAGCGGCACCGACCGGTCGGAGGACTGTGAAGGCCGGACTCGAGATCCATCAACAACTCGCCACGGGGAAGCTGTTCTGCGGATGCCCCAGCGAGCTCTCGGAGGAGGTCGAGGGGAGCTTCGAACGGCGCCTCCGGGCGGCGGGGGGCGAGAATCGCGCGATCGATGCGGCCGCGGCCCTCCAGGCCTCCCGCGGACTGCTGTACCGATACGAGGTCGCGGCGACCACCTGTCTCGTCGATATGGACGAGGAACCCCCGCACCCCTTGAACGCGGCGGCCCTGGAAACTGCCCTGACCCTGGCGCTCCTCCTCGGTTCGACCCCGGTGGATGAGGTCGAGGTGATGCGCAAGATCGTGGTGGACGGCTCGACGACCGCCGGATTCCAACGGACGGCGCTCATCGCGACGGGCGGCCACGTCGAGGTCAACGGACGGACCCACGCCATCGAGACGATCTGCCTCGAGGAGGACGCGGCCCGTCGCGTGGGGGAGACCGCCGAGGGCGTGACGTATCGCCTCGACCGGATCGGCATCCCGCTCGTCGAGATCGCGACGGCACCGGACATCTCGAGCGGCACGGACGCCCGCGAAGTCGCCGAGGAGATCGGGTCCCTCCTTCGGGCGACGGGGCGGGTCCGCCGAGGGATCGGGACGATCCGAGAGGACCTCAATGTCTCCGTGGAGGGAGGACGTCGCATCGAGATCAAGGGCGTCCAGGAGCTCCGCATGATCCACGAGTACGTCGACCGGGAGGTCGCTCGTCAGGGAGTTCTCCTGGCCCTGCGCGACGAACTGGTCCGCCGCGGAGCGGCCGGTCCGACCGAGCCGGCTCGAGATCTCACGACGATCTTCGCGGGGAACGTGTCCGGCCCACTCTCGGAGGTGTCCCGTCACGGTTCCGTCGTCTGGGGTCTGGGGCTGCGAGGGTTCTCCGGGTCGCTTCGCTCCCCCTCGGGTTCCTCCGAACGGCTCGGGCGCGAGCTCGCCGGCCAGGCCCGCGCGGTCGGGCTCGGCGGTCTACTCCACTCCGACGAGCTGCCCGGTCACGGCGTGGACGAGGGCCAGGTCGACGAAGTACGACGGGCCCTCGGACTCGGCTCCGAAGATGCTTTCCTGCTGGTCGTGGCGCCCACGCCGACCAAGGCCGAGACGGCCCTGGCCCGGGCCGCGCAACGCGCCCGGGCAGCGCTGGACGGCGTGCCGGAGGAAACTCGAGATCCGCTGCCGGACGGAAGTACGCGCTACTCCCGCCCGCTCCCCGGCCGGGACCGGATGTATCCGGAAACGGACATCCCTCCGATTCCGGTGGACGGGAAGCTGTTGGCCCGCCTTCGGGACGAGTTGCCGGAGCGGCCCCGCGCCCGACGCGAGCGGCTGGCCCGCACCCATGGGCTCCCGACCGAGATCATCCGTCAACTGGACCGGAGCGACAACCTCGCGGAGTTCGAGTCGCTCGTGCAGCGGGGGCACGCTCCCGGAGCGGTCGCACGGCTCCTGACGCAGGAGGTGCCGGCGGCGCTTGCGGACCACCCCGATGCCGTCGCCCCCTCCCTCGATACGCTGGATGCGGTCCTCGGCGGCGCGGCCGCCGGGCGGTTCGCCAAGGAGGGGATCCCTTCGATCCTCGATGCCCTGGCCGCCGGAGCCCCCGACCTCGATCACGCCGTCGGACGACTCGGTCTCACGGCGATCCCGACCGAGAACCTGGACGCGATCGTCGAGCGTGTCGTGCGGGCGAACGCCGCCATTATCCGGCAACGCGGCGAGGCGGCGTTCTCGCCGCTCATGGGGGACGTGATGCGGGAAGTGCGGGGGCGCCGCGACGGCAAGGAGGTCGCCGCCGCGCTCCGTCGTTCGATCGCCCAGCTTCGGGCCGAGGAGTCGCCGGCCCCCGAGTGACCTCGTGAGTCCACGCCCCCACCGACGCTCGGCCGTTCGTCCCCGTCGTCCGATCCGGGTCGTGGTGACGGACGTCGACGGCACGTTGACCGACCGGAGCCGACGACTGGATCCGGAGGCGGTCCGCGCCATCCGGGCGGTGGAGGGCCGCGGCGTCCCGGTCGTGCTCGCGACCGGCAACGTACTCCCGATCGCCCTCGCGCTCCATCGGTCCCTGGGGCTGAGCGGGCCCATCGTAGCCGAGAACGGAGGGATCCTCTGGACGGGCGGCCCGGGTCGTCGGGACCACGTGGAGTTGCTGGCCGACGTTCGGGTGGCGAGGGCCGCCTTTCGCCGGCTTCGCCGGGCCGGACTCCCGGTTCGTCGCCTCTTTACCGACCGTTGGCGGGAGGCAGAGGTCGCCCTCGAGCCGACGGTCTCCGTGCGCCGCATCCGCCAGGCCCTCGCGGACCGTCCGGTCCAGGTCGAGTCGACCGGATTCGCCATTCATCTGATGGAGGCGGGGGCCGGCAAGGCGCCCGCCTTGGCGCGCGCGCTCCGGCCACTCGGGCTCTCGCTCGCCGACGCCGCCGTCCTGGGCGACGGGGATAACGATGTGGCGATGCTGCGGGCCGCCGCGTGGGGCGGCAGCTTCGCCTCCGGGAGCCGGAGCGCTCGCGCCGCCGCCGGATACGTCGCCCGGGCGTCCTTCGCTCGCGGGTTCGTAGAAGGCCTTAAAGAGAGTGGAGTTCTCGGATGACCGGGTCTCGCCGGGAGGGACCCTAGATGTTCGTCGGGCAGTGCGCGCGGTGCGGGATTCCTGCGACGCTGGGCTGCACGGTCTGTGGCCGCACGTTCTGCCGGGGCTGCCTGGATGCTGATGAGCGCCTGTGCTCCGACTGCGTCGTCATCCAACGCCGTGCGAAGAACCCGGTCGAAGCCCGCGCCCCGCCCTCGCGCCGGGTCAGCCGGCCGCCGGCGGCCCCCGGCCGGACCTGAGCCCGTTCAGTAATTCACACCCGGGAGGACGAACGGTCCTCTCGGACTCGCCCGGCCCACCGCCAGTACGCCGAGACCGAGCGCACCGGAGACCAAGCCCAGCCCGAAGACGGCCCACGCATACTCGCCGAACGTGCCGGAGAAGTGGACGCCCCACACCGTGTACTGGGCGGATCGGGCCATCCAGTGCAGGAGGAGATTCGCCGCGACGCCCAGCCCCCAGCCGAGGGCGACCAAGGTGCCGCCGGCGAGCAGGTAGCCGATCCGCTCGTCCCCCCCCGTCGGTTCCGGCGGGGTGGCGGGCGTCTCCTGGAGGTCGGTCACGAGGCGAGGACGGGCGTCGCTGATTAAGGCGTTTCGGACCCGACGGAGCGACCCTCGCTCCCGCCCCGGCGAGATTTAACCCGGCGTCCGGCTCGGGGACCGCATGCCGACGGATGAGCCGGGACCCCGGGCCCGCTTTCGCCCCGCCGTGCCCGGCGATGCACCCCGACTCGCGGATGTGCACATCCGGGCCCTGATGGTCACCTATCGGGGCATCGATCCCCAGGAGTGGCTCGACAGCCTCCCCTCGCAGCTCCGCGAGCGCGAAGAACGTTGGACGGATCGGCTGACCCGGCTCCCCGAGGAGCCCGTGTTGGTCGCCGAGGTCCCGCCTGCCGGCATCGTCGGATTCGCTGTCGGCGGCCCCGCCCGGAAGCCGAGCTATGGATACGACGCCGAGCTGATCTCGCTCTACCTCCTCCCCGAACACCAGCGTCGGGGGATCGGCCGGGAGCTCACCCGGCAGCTCGTTCGGGCGCTCCTGACCCGCGGGTTCGAGCGCGTCCTCGTGCGGGTCCTGACCGCCAATCCGGCCCGCCTCTTCTACGAGCGGTTGGGCGCCTACCCGATCGGGACGACCACCGTCGAGGTCGGGGGGGCGACGCTCGAGGAGAGCCTCTACGGATGGCCGGATCCTCGGGCCTCCTTCGCGGAGGAGGCCCCGGCGGAACCCGCCGGTCCGTCTAGCCGAACCCGGTGATGGCCTTCGGGTCCCGCGTCCCGCCCGGCCGGGCCGGCGGCTTCCTCAATTCCTTCGGACACTCGACCAACCGGACGAGCGGCGCCGATTGGACGATGTACGCGGGGAGCCCCGTGTTCGGGTCGTTCCCCGCGCGGAGGATGTTCATGATCTCCAGGCGGATCTCGACGACCGAGCCGTCCTTCAGCTTGAGGCGGACCTTGCCGTCCCCCTCGAGCACGCTGTAGTCGACGATCTCGGCATTCGCGAGGTCGGGCGGCGGGCCGCCCGGGCCCCCCATCATCGCGCGCCCCGGGCTGCGACGCGTTCCTTCAGCAGCAGACGCGGGTCCTGCCCGCCGACCGTCAGGCCGAGCGAGACGCACGTCCCGATGACCTGGTTCGCCCGTTCCTCGGCGGTGCGGCCCTCGAGCTCGTCCCCCTTCGCCTCGGCGATGCGATGAACGGCGGCGAGCGAGACGTCCCCGACGGTCTCCGTCTTCGGCTTGCCCGAACCCTTCTCCTTCTTGGCTTCCTTCAGGAGCAGCGCGGCGACCGGCGGACGGCCGACGACGAGCGTGAAGGCCCGCGTGTTCGGGTCGACGCGGATGATGACCGGCACCCGCATGCCGCTGAACTGCTTCGTCTCCTCGTTGATCTTCGCGACGACCTGCCCGACGTTCACGCCGAGCGGGCCGAGCGCCGAGCCAAGCGTCGCCCCGGCCGCCGCCTTGCCGCCCTCGACGAGGACACTCACTTCAACTGCCACCTTTCGAACCTCCCCGTTCCAGCATGCGGACGTGGTCGCCCCGGACCGTGACCGGGATCGGCACAACCGCCTCGATCAGCTCGACCGTGATCTCCTCTTTCGCCTGGTCGATCTTCTTGACGCGGGCCTTCTCGCCCTTGAAGGGCCCGCTGATGAGTTCGACGATCGCGCCCTCGACGAAGCCCTCGACCGTGATCTTCGGCACGAGGAGCGGCTCGACCTCCTTCAGGGTCGTTTCGCCCTCGACGAGTCCGCGGGCCTTCCGAATGCCCTTGAGCATCTCGCGGACGCCCTCGAAGCTCATCCCTTCCGCGAAGACGTAGCCGCGCAACGAACTCGGCACGAGGAGGGCGAAGACGACATCCGGCTTCTCCTCCGCGCGGGCGAGGAGGGTGTCGGCGACCTCGCGTTCGTACCCGCGCGAGGTCTTGATCGCGAGAACGGCCTGGCGGGCGACGCAGGCGAGTGTCAATCGGACCGGCGTCCCCGACTCGTCCAGGTCGGCGGACAGGCGGACCTCGACCCGGTCGCCGTACCGCACCCCGACCGGCGCCGTCACTTCGAAGGAGAGCGCCACCGGGGTGTTCGGCTGGAGCGTGAGCGGGACCGTCTCCTTCCGGGCGAACAGTTCGGCGAACTGCCGCTTGCCCGGGGGCTGCCACCGCACCGGCCACTCCGCCCCTTCGTCCGGGTAGGTGGAGGTGTAACCGATCTCGATGGCCAGCGCGACGGTCGCCGGGCCCGGGGCCTTGCTGGACAGGACGGCGGAGAGCGTCGTGACCATTCCGGCGGTGACGTTCCGCACGGTATCGTCCGCCGCCTGGAGGGTGAGGAACGCCTTCGTGTCGTGCTTCGGCTGGGCGGCCACCTCGGCGCGCTCGGCTGCCGGCATCAGGAACGACGGCTCCGGCGCCGCCGGCTTCTTCTCCGGCGGCGCGGGGGTGCCCGAGAGCAGTCCGATGTCCTCCTCGTTGATCCTTCCCGACATGGTACCTGGGGCGCTTACAGCGTAGAGAAGAAGTTTGCCCACAGCCAGGGGCCGGCCTGGGTGAAGAAAATGTACAGCGCGAAGCCGGTCATGCCGATGAGGACCGCGCCGAGGAAGGTGACCTGGAGGACTCGGACGTACTCCTCCGAGGTCGGTCGTCGGGCCATGCGGAGGATGCGGCCATACTTCCCGTGACCGAGCGTCCGCAGCCGACCGTCGAACTCCTCCTGAGCCCGGCGCGCGCGGTCAAGGAAGGCCATGGTAACCTAGTGCACGACATCCAGCTCGGGACCCGGCTTGCGCGCGGAACCCGACCCCGTCGGCGACCCCCCGAAAATCTGGGGGGATTTAACTCCGGTCACCACGAGCATGACGCGGATCGTGCTCTGCATCGTGGGGTCGACCGCCGCCCCCCAGATGATCCGGGCCGTGGGGCTCACGGTCTTCTGAACGACCTCGGCGGCCTTCTGCGCCTCGCTGACCGTCATGTCGGGCCCGCCGGTGACGTTGATGAGGGCGCCGGTCGCCCCCGCGATGTCGACGTGGAGCAGGGGGGAATTGATCGCCTCGAGCACGGCGTCCTCGGCCCGGTTCTCGCTCTCCGACTCCCCGATCCCGATGAGGGCGACGCCGCCGCCCTTCATGATCGTCCGCAGGTCGTTGAAATCGAGATTGACCAACCC
>JASHXS010000144.1 GCA_030043405.1 Thermoplasmata archaeon
AACTCGCGGGCATCTTCGCGGGTGTTCGCCTCCACTCCCACCAACCGACGTTCGCCAAACAGGAGGCGGTCGTAGTCGATCGAGGGTAGCGGGCTCGCGTGAATCGCCGCGACGGAGACCGTGCCGCCCTTCTTGAGATGGCCGAGGGCCTGGACGATCACCTCGCCGGAGGGCGCAAAGACGACGGCGCCGTCGAGCGACGGGGCCGGACGCGCCCCTCCCGTCTCTTCGCTGGCGACGACTTCCGAGGCACCGAGGCGGAGCGCGAGCGCACGGTGGGTCGGTCGGCGGGAGTAGGCGACGGTCTCGTAACCGAGTCGCGAGGCCAGCTGCAGCGCCAAGTGGGCGGAGCCCCCGAAGCCGAAGAATCCGATGCGCCCTCCCGGGCGGGGCAGGGCCAGCTTCAGCGCCCGGTAGCCGATGATGCCGGCGCACAGCCAAGGCGCCAGGCGGGCCGGATCCCCGTCGGGCAGCCGAAGGGCGTACGCTTCGTCCACGGTCAGCGCCTCCGCGTAGCCGCCGTCCGCCGAGTAGCCGGTGAAGGCCTTCTCCGCACAGAGATTCTCGCGGCCACTGCGGCAGTACTCACAACGCCCGCACGTGGACCGAAGCCAGGGGACTCCCACCCGGTCCCCGACCCCGAGTTCGCGAACGTCTCGTCCCACTCGGTCGACGCGCCCGACCACCTCGTGGCCGGGCACGATCGCGGACTGGAGGGGGGCCAGATCCCCTTCCACCACGTGCAGGTCGGTTCGACACACCCCACACCGTTCTACCCGCACGACCACCTGGGTCGGCGAGGGGGATGCAAGGGGCCTTTCCGCCGCCTGCAACGACCGGTTCTCCACCGGCTGGGGGGCCTCGAGCACCATCGCCCGCATCGAACTCACCCGGAGGGTACGGCGGTACCGCTCCCAGCCGGCAAGGGAGCATAACCGTTCGTCGGGGCCCGGTCCGCGAGACCTTATGTCCGGTGTCGTTCCAGCGCCCGGTGTTCCATGCCGAACCTCCGGCCGACCACGTACGAGATCCGAGAGGTCTTCGACGCGCCCCCGGACTTCGTGTTCCGGTGGTGCACGGACTATCGGGTCGACGACGGGACCCGGGCGGGGGAAGGGTACGCTCGGCGGATTCTGTCGAGGGGCCTTCGGAGGATCGTCTACGAGGACCTGGAGTCCGAGCCGAAGGGCTGGCGGTGGGCCCGGTTCGATGTCCGACTCTCCCCGCCGGACCACTGGCACGCGGAGTCGGTCGGGAACATGCGCTACTTTCGTCTCGACTACGACCTCCGAGCGAGACCCGATGGCCGGACCGAGTTCCGCCTCCGCGGCACCCGGACGCCGACCCCCCACGGGGGGCCGAATCCCTCCCGGTCGGAGATGGAGCGGTACCTGCACCGCCTATGGCGGAACCTCGGGCGGGCGCTGGAGCGAGAATATCGGTCGCGTTCGACGGCGCGGCCCTCGGAACCGGCCGCCCGGAAAAAGGCTCGGTCAACAAGGTTGAAGTAACTCGACCGGCTTTGGCGGGGTGTCTATGGCGGTAGAGAAGCCGCGCCCGTCAGCGGAGGTCGAAGAGGAGGTCCCGGCCGAGGGGGCGAAGCTCGCCGACCGGATCTCGGCGGAGCTCGAGCTGCTCAGCCGGAACGTGGACATCCTGGAGCAGCTTTCCGGGCGCACTCCGAAAGGGATCATCCGGTTGAGCGAGGCGCTCCACCTTCCGATCCACAAAGTGCGCTACTCCCTCCACCTCCTCGAACGGGAGGGCGTGATCCAGCCGAGTGCCGACGGCGCGGTCGTGACCGATGCCGCCCGCCAGTTCTGGGAAACGATCGACAAGTCGCTCGACGAAATGAGCCGACGCATCGAGCACCTGAAGGAACGGGCGGCCGCGCACCGCCCGCCGGCGCCGCCGGGCCGGAAAGGCTATTAGTGCGATGCCGGCTCGGCCGCCTCGGTGCCGCCGTAGCTCAGCGGCAGAGCGATCGGCTGTTAACCGAAAGGTCAGCGGTTCGAACGGACGACGGACTCCACCCGCCGTCACGGAAATCCGCTCGGCGGCGCCTCCGGTCCTCGGGACATGGGCCCGTAGCTTAGCCCGGCCGAGAGCGACCGGCTCATAACCGGTTGGTCGACGGTTCAAATCCGTCCGGGCCCATCCGGTCCTCGGCCAGGCGGTCGTCCGGTACCTTCTCCCGGCCGGGCCCCGCAAACCCTACTACCCATAGGGAACTGTGAGGCCGTTTTTGCAGGTGACACATCACGTCGTCCAGCGCAGTCCCGGTTGGAAGTCGCCCGGGGGTCGACCCACCCAACGGCCGCCGGGACGCCTGGAAGTTCTGGCGCCGGACCTCGAAACGTGATCGTCCGTCCGTCTCACGCCCTTGGGCCTCCGTCTCTCGGGACCTCGCCCGCTGGGCCGTCATCGCCGTTCCGATCGGGATCGTGGCCGGGCTCGGGGCGGCGGCGTTCTATTACCTGATCACGGTCGTCTCGCAGGCCCTTCTCAGCGGGCTCGCCGGGCTGACGCTGCCGACGGATGGCACGCTGAATCCGGCCCAGCTAACGTGGACCAGCTCACTCCCCCAACTCCTGTGGATCCCGCCTCTCATGGTGGGGGGCGGCCTCTTCGTCGGTCTGGTCGCCTGGAAGCTCGCCCCCGAAGTCGCCGGGCATGGGACCGACGCCACGATCCGGTCCTTCCATCGCCAGGCCGGGCGGGTCCGACTGCGCGTGCCGATCCTCAAGACCCTCACGAGCGCGGTGACGCTGGGCACGGGGGGGAGTGGGGGTCGGGAGGGGCCCGTCTCGCAGATCGGCGGGGGCTTTGGCTCCCTCTGGGCCAGCCTCGTCGGTCTCAGCGACCGGGATCGCCGGATCGCCCTCGCGAGTGGGATGGGCGCCGGGATCGGGGCGATCTTCCGGGCGCCGCTCGGCGGGGCCGTGTACGCGGCCGAGATCCTGTATACGGGCGATTTCGAACCCGAGGTCTTCGTCCCGGGGATCATCGCGTCGGTCGTTGCCTACTCGGTCTATTCGTCGATCTTCGGGTTCCACACCCTCTTCGCCACCTCGGCGGCGTTCGCGAACTACGCGTTCAACCCCGAACGTCTCCCGCTGTACATGGTACTCGGGATCGCCTGCGGGGCCACCGGGATCCTGTTCACGTGGATGTACCACCGAGGCGACAAGTGGTTCGCCAGCCGCTCGTGGGCCCGGCCGTGGGCGCCCGCCATCGGCGCCGGCCTCGCGTCCGCGGTCTTCCTCGGGGCGTATTTCGCCATCCCCGAGCAGGGTCACTTCGTCTCCCTCTCCTCGCTCTCGATCGGGTACGGGTTCGTCCAGGTGGCCGTGGCCGGCGACCTGGGGACGTTCACCTACGGGCTGATCGGCCTACTGATCGCGGCCGTCGTGGTCCGGATGATCATGACCACGTTCGTGGTCGGCGCGGGGGGCAGTGCCGGCCTGTTCGGGACGAGTGTGGTGGTCGGGGCGTTCCTGGGGACGGCAATCGGCGGTACGTTCCACATCCTCTTCCCGGCGCTCGTCCCGACCACGGTCGTCGCCGTGTTCGCGATTGTCGGCATGATGTCGTTCTTCGGTGGGATCTCGAAGGCCCCGCTCGGCGTACTCATCATGGTCGTCGAGATGGCGGGCAGCTACACGGTCCTGCCGGCGGCGATGATGTCGATCTTCGTCGCCTATGTCGTCACCGGCCCCTACCACATCTACTCGGAGCAGCTGCCGAGCCGGCTGCAAAGTCCGGCCCACCGGGAGGAGTATCAGGGGTACTTCCTCGCCACAACGACCGTCGGGGAGGTCGCGGAGTACGAGTCGGAAGCGGTGCCGCCTTCCATGTCGGTCGGGGAGGCGATCGACCGGGCCGTCACGCACGGCCATGCGGTCCTTTCGGTGGAGAGCCCCGGCGCTTGGCACGGAGCCATCCGGCTGTCGGAACTGCTGAAAATCCCGCCGGAGAGGCGAGGCGATCTCCATGTGGTCGAACTTGCCCGCCCGGTCGACCTGCTGCTCCCGGCGGACCTGACCGCCAACGAGGCGCTCCGCCGAATGGAGGAACACAACGTCGATGTGGCGGCGGTCGTCTCCGTCGAGGGCCCGAGCCAGGTCCTCGGGGTCGTCACCCGCCGGGCCATTCGCGCCCCCGACGCCGTCGTCACGTCGTCCCCCCCCGCTCGCTGAACGGGTTCGGGGGCGGCCCGCCCGCCGTCTAACGCGCCGAGGGGCCCGGGTCCGTTCGGGGTCCTCCCTCACTCCATTTGGTTAGAAATCGTATTATACGATAGTGTAACTCGGGTGCCGTGGATTCGCCTTGACCGAGCTCGCTGCCGTTCCCCGCACCGCGGTCCCTGGACCGGCGCCGGATGAGGTCGCCGAGCTGTTCCGGGACGCTTTCATCTCGTTCAAGCGCCGACAACGGGAGGTACTCGACCAGGCGGGGCTCTCGTATTCGGAGTGGCACGGACTCCACCTTTGTGCGCAAAGTGGGACTCGAGCCCGGGAGCTGGCCGAGGCGCTCGGGCTCACACCGGCGGCCGTGACCGACATCATCGATCGCCTGGAAGATCGCGGACTCGTGCGCCGCAGCCGGGACCCCCAGGATCGGCGCGCGATCCGGGTCGAGCTGACGCCCGCCGGACGCCGGCAACATCGCGAGACGAAGCGCGACGTGCTCCGGATGTGGACCGGGATGGTCGGGCGGCTGGCGCCGAGCGAATACGCGGCGCTCGCCCTCGGGCTTCGGGCGCTGGCCGCGCTCGACCGTCCGGGAGCGCCGGCGATGCTGGTAGCGCCACCACGGAGGATCTGATGGAGTACAAGTGGACGGTGCTCTCCAACACGACCCTGGGCGGCCTGCTCGCCTCCATCGACGGTTCGATCCTGCTCATCGCCCTCCCGGTGGTCTTCCGAGGCCTCGGCGTCAACCCGTTCGCGGCGTCGAATTTCCCGATTCTCCTCTGGCTCCTCCTCGGATACGGCGTCGTCACGGCGACGTTGCTCGTGACGGTCGGTCGCCTCTCCGACATGCTGGGACGGGCCCGGATGTACAACTTCGGGTTCGCCATCTTCTCCACCGGTTCGATCCTTCTGTTCGTCGAGCCGTGGAGCGGTGCCACGGGCGCGTGGGCCCTGGTCGTGTTCCGGCTCGTCCAGGCGGTCGGCGCCTCCTTCCTGTTCGCGAATTCCCTCGCGCTCCTGACGGATGCGTTCCCACCGGGAGAACGGGGGAAGGCGATCGGCGTCAATCAGATCGCCTTCATCGGCGGCTCCTTGCTCGGTCTGGTGGTGGGCGGCACGCTGGCCGGCGTGCCCGACCTCCACTTCGGTCCGTTCGTCCTGCCGACCTGGCGCCTGATCTTCCTCGTGAGCGTGCCGGTCGGCGTCGCGGGCACGATCTGGGCGTACCGCAGCCTGCGGGAGACGTCGACCCGGGCCGCCAACCAGAAGGTCGACTACCTCGGCAACCTCTCGTTCGCGCTGGGACTGACCCTGCTCCTGGTCGGCATCACGTACGGCCTGTTGCCGTACGGGGGCTCGAACATGGGCTGGGGCTCCCCCTGGGTCATCGGGGCCATCCTGGGCGGCGTGGCGACCCTCGTCGCGTTCGTGTTCATCGAGTCCCGGGTACCCGACCCGATGTTCCGCCTCTCGTTCTTCCGGATCCGCGCGTTCGCCGCGGGAGCGACGGCCACCCTGCTCGGCTCGTTGGCGCGAGGGGGGATGATGCTGCTGCTGGTGATCTGGTTCCAGGGCATCTGGCTGCCCCTGCACGGGTACAGCTTCGCGTCCACTCCGTTCTGGGCCGGCATCATGATGATGCCGTTGATCGCGGGCTTCCTGGTCGCGGGTCCCCTGAGCGGCTACCTCTCGGACCGGCGGGGGGCGCGGACCTTGGCGACCACCGGGATGCTGCTCGGCGCCGCCGCCTTCATCGGGCTCGCGTTCGAGCCGGTCGATTTCGCCTACTGGCAGGTCGGGGCCCTGCTCTTCCTGAACGGATGTGGGATGGGCATGTTCGCCGCTCCCAACGCGTCCAGCGTGATGAGCGCCGTGCCGGCCGAGAACCGGGGGGCCGCGTCCGGGATGCTGACGACCCTCCAGAATGCCGGCCAGCAGCTCTCGCTCGCGATCTTCTTCACGGTGGTGATCGTCGGGCTCAGCCACGGCCTCGGCTCCGGGGCGTTGTCGGTCCTGAACGGAGCCGGTACACCCGCCCCGGACGCGAACATCCTCGGGCAGCTGATCTCCGCGAACCCGACCGGTGCCCTGTTCGGGGCGTTCCTGGGATCGAATCCGATGTCCCAGCTCCTGCAGGTCGCTCCCTCGTACCCCGGCTGGGTGCCGCTCTCGCCCGCGACCCAGACGAACCTATTGGCGCCGCATTTCTTCGCGGCCACCGTCGCTCCGGGCTTCGGCAGCGCGCTCAGCGAAGCGTTCCTGTTCGCCGCGGGGCTGACCCTCGTGGCCGCCACCGTGTCGGCCCTCCGGGGGGGTCAGTACTTCCACACCGCGACGGGGACCGCGAGCCGCTCCCCGAGCCCCACCGGACCCTCGGCCCCGGCCCCGAACCCGTCGCCCGGGTCCGCCCCGGAAGCGAAAGCGCGCTAGGCGCCCGGTCCGCGGCGGGGGGTCTCCGGCGCGACCCGGTGCGCGAGCGCTTCGACGACTTCGTCGGCGTCGTTGGGCATCGGCACTCGGTGGTATTCGATTCCGTTCGCGTCGGCGAATTCGCGGACGACCACGTCCAGGTCGTAGAGGACCTCGAGGTGGTCGAAGACGAACCCGAACGACGCGATGAGCGGGGCGGTCGCGCCCCGCGCCTTCCACTCGAGCAGGAGGTCCGTGATGTCGGGCCCGAGCCACGCCTCGGTCGTGTTCCCCGCGCTCTGGAACGTGAACGACCATCGGGGGAGTCCCGCGGCCTGGGCGATCGCGGCCGAGGTCGCCTGCAGGATCTCGGGGTACGGGTCTCCGCGGTCGCGCATCCGTTGCGGCAAGCTATGCGCGGACAGAAGGACCGGTGCGTCGGGGCTCCCGAGCCGGGCGAGTTCGCCCCGGATCGCTCGCACCCAGTAGGCGATCCAACTGGGGTCCAGGTGCCAGCCGAGCCGGACATCGACCTCGACGGGGGAGGCGGCGGCGCGGATGCCCTCCGCGACTCCCGCCTGGTACGGCTCGCTGATCCACGTGGAGGCGTACGGAGAGAGCGGGACAGCCGTCAGGTGACGCACCCCGGCACGGGCCGCCTCCGGGATCACGTCGCGCAACGCCGGGTGGCCATGCTTGACCCCGAGGAAGACTCGGGTCCCCGGCCGGTCCTGTTCGACGCGGCGTTCGAGCTTCGACCGGAGAGAGGCCAGGACCCGGTTCTGGGGGGAGCCTCCGATCAGGCGGTACCGTCGGACGTACTCGGCCACCATCTCCGACGACGGGGGCCGTCCGTGGAGTACCTCCGCGAGGTACTCTGGGAGATCATCGGCCCCGTTGGGGCTCCCGTAGCCCATCAGCAGGATGGCGTTCGACTCCGCTCCCGCGCGTTCGCTCATGCGCCTCCCTCCCGGCGTCCCGCCTCATGGACGTACTCCACGAGCATCCGGACGCGATCGGGGTCCGTCTCGGGGAGCACCCCGTGCCCCAAATTGAAGACGTGCGAACTCCGGTCCGGTATCTCGTCCAGGACGGCCTGCGCCTCGCGGCGCAGGGAGGCCGCGCTCCCGAGCAGCGCGCCGGGGTCCAAGTTGCCTTGCAGCGCGAGGTCGGGGCCCACCCGACGACGGACCCGCCCGAGGGGCTCTCGCCAGTCGACGCCTAGGGCATCGGCCCCGGTCGTGGCGAGCAGCTCGAGCAGGTGAGAGGAGCCGGTGGAGAAGTAGATCGTGGGCCGGTGCAGGGGCTGGAGGGCGTCGAAGATGGCTTGGAGCGGGGCAAGCAGATGGCGCTCGAAGACGGCGGGGGTGACGGCGCCGACCCACGTGTCGAAGAGCTGGAGGACCGCCGCCCCGCTCTCCGCCTGCAGCCGCAGGTAGTCGATGGTGAGGTCGGTCAGTCGTTGCATCAACCGGTCGAACGTCGCCGGCTCGCTGTAGAGGAGCCGCTTCGTCTGGACATACTCCCGGGAAGGCCCGCCCTCGATGAGATACGCCGCGAGGGTGAACGGACCGCCGGCGAAACCGATGATGGGCCGGACCGACTCCCGCTCCAGGAAGAGTTCGATCGCCCGGCCGACGAACGGGACCGAGGCCCGCGCGTCAAAGGCCGTCAGAGCGTCCACGTCGGGCCGGGTGCGGACCGGGTGGCGGACCACCGGCCCGAGCCCGGGGTCGATCGAGAAGTCGACGCCCAACCCCGCGAATGGCAGCGAAATGTCGGCGAAGACCACGCCGGCGTCTACGTCGTACCGCCGGATCGGCTCGAGGCTCACTTCCGCCGCCAGCTCGGGGGTACGGGCGATCTCCAGGATGGGGTGCGACTCCCGCAGCTTTCGGTACTCGGGCAGGTGTCGCCCGGCCTGTCGCATGATCCAGATGGGGGTGGTGTCGGTCGACTCGCGCCGCAGGGCCCGAAGGACCCGGTCGCGCCTCATCGGCGTCCCGAGCGGGCGCGCTCGAAGGCGGCGCGGAAGGCGGGCCGGGCCCGGCGGATGTCGTCGGGTTGCATGGCGGCGGAGGTGAAGGTCGTCTCGAGGGCAGACGGGGGCAGGTAGACGCCGCCCTCGAGCGCCGCGTGAAAGAAACGGGCGTAGGCCGTGCGGTCGGTCTGCTGGGCTCCCGAGTAATCGACGACCGGCCCCTCCGTGAAGAAGAGGCCGAGCATCGACCCCCGTCGCTGGACCCGAAAACCCGGCACGCGGGCCGCATCGGCCTCGTTCCGGAGGACCTCCTCGAGGTCGGCCCCGGTCCGCTCCAGCCGACGGTACACGGTAGGGGTGAGGCGGTCGAGCATGGCGGCCCCCGCCGCCATCGAGATCGGGTTGCCGGACAAGGTTCCAGCCTGGTAGACGGGGCCGCTCGGGGCGACCGTGTCCATGATCTTCTTCCGGCCCCCGTAGGCACCGATGGGCATTCCTCCGCCGATGACCTTGCCGAGGGTCACCAGGTCCGCGGAGAGTCCGAGCTCGTCGTGGATGGTTCCGCGTCGGAGCCGGAATCCCGTGATCACCTCGTCCGCGATGACGAGGCTCCCCGCGCGCCGGGCGAGCCGGGCGATAGCCGCCAAGAAATCGGGCCGCGCCGGTACGACCCCCATGTTGCCCGCCACCGGTTCGAGGAGGACCGCCGCGATGGAGGGGCCGTGCCGTTCGAAGACCGCCGCCAGCCCCTCCGGATCGTTGTAGGGCGCGACGATCGTGGCTCCGACGACGGCCGCGGGGACTCCCGCGGAGTCCGGCAGCGCCTGGGTCGCGACGCCCGACCCGGCCCGGGCGAGGAGCCCGTCCGAGTGTCCGTGGTACCCGCCCGCGAACTTGACGACCTTCGCGCGCCCGGTGAACCCTCGGGCGACCCGGACGGCGCTCATCACCGCCTCCGTACCGGAGTTGACGAATCGGAGCCGCTCCATCTCGGGGGCGGCCCGGCGGATGCGCTGGGCCAGTTCGTGTTCGAGCGGCGACGGCGCCCCGAACGTCAGTCCCCGCCGGGCGGTCGCCCGGACCGCCTGGACGACCCCGGGCGGGGCGTTCCCGAGGAGGTTGGCCCCCCAGGAACTGACCAGGT
>JASHXS010000145.1 GCA_030043405.1 Thermoplasmata archaeon
CCGCCATCCGAGATGTCGTGGGCGGAGACGATGTCGCCCCGGCCGATGGCGACCACGAGGCGGTCGCCGACCTTTCGAAGGGTCGTCGGGTCGGAGGGCGGGACGCGCAGATTCGAGAGCGACCGGCGCCGGGCCCAGAGCGAGCCGCCTAGTTCGGGGGCGGTCCGGCCCACGAGGTAGAGCAGATTTCCATCGGCCTTGAAGTCGGACGTCACGGCATGGCGGATGTCGCGCACCAACCCGGTCGCCAGCAGGACCGGGGTGGGAGGGATCTCCGCGCCAAGCCCGCCGTTGTAGAAGCTGACATTGCCGGAGGGCACGGCGAATCCCAGGTGTCGGGCGGCGAAGGCCATCCCGCGCGTCACCGCATCGAAATCCCCCAGGACACGAGGGTCCTCCGGGTTCCCGAAGTTCAGGCAGTTCGTCAGCGCGTCCGGGCGCGCCCCGACCGCGTAGAGGTTCCGCGCGGCCTCCTCGACGACTGCCGCCCCCCCTTCCCGGGGGTCCTCGCGGCAGATCCCCGGCTGGGCCGCCGTGGTCACGGCCAGCCCGAGCGGCCCGTCGGGGAGGGGCCGCAGGACCGCCGAGTCCCCGTGCGAGGGAGTTCGTACCTGCCCATGCAGCGGTCGGATCGAGGTGCGCCCCTGCACCTCGTGGTCGTACAGGCGGATCACGGGTTCGCGGGACACCGACTCGATGGCGAGGACCTGCTCGCGGAAGAGCCGGTCGAGGTGATCGGAAGGGACGGACGGTGGAGAACCCCGCGCCCCGCGACGGGCGCGGGTGGGTCGGTGGAGCGGCGGGGGGTCGACCCGGAACCCGACTCGAAGCCGGGCGACGGGCCGCTCGTCCCAGACGATGGTCTCGTACGGCGCCGGGGCCACCGCCCCGATCGCCGTGGCGGGTACGTCGTACTTGCGGAAGATCCCGAGCAGGGCTTCCAGGTCCCGAGGTCGGACCTCCAGGACCATCCGTTCCTGGGACTCCGAGACCCAGACCTCCCAGGGGCGGAGTCCCGTCTCGCGCAACGGGACCTTGGCCAGGTCGAGCCGAAGGCCGAAGCCGCCGGCGTGGCACAGCTCCCCGAAGGCGGAAGCGATCCCGCCACCCCCCAAGTCCTTCAGCGCGCGGACGAGCCCGGCGTCGAACGCGTCGAGGCAGGCGTTGATGAGGGGCTGCTTCATGATGGGGTTCCCGAGCTGGACGGCCCCGCGGGACTCCGACTCGCTCCGGTCCGTGATTTCCTTCGACGCGAACGCGACGCCCCCGATGCCATCCCGGCCCGTTCGGCCCCCGACGAGGACCAGGGCGTCCCCCGCCCGCTGCGCCCGATTCGGCCGCAGGCGGCTTCGGGGCAGGAAACCGACACACCCGACGTTGACGAGCGGGTTGACGACGTAGGCCGGGTCGAAGAAGATCCCGCCCGAGACGGTCGGGACGCCGACGCGGTTTCCGTAGTCGCGGATGCCGGCGATGACCCCGTTCGCGAGGTATCGGGGCGCCTTCACGCCCCGGGGCAGTTGGGAGTCGGGGAGGTCCAACGGACCGAAGAAGAGCGGATCGCTCAGGGCGATCGGCTTGGCCCCCACCGCGAGGACATCCCGGAGGATCCCGCCGATGCCTGTGGCCGCGCCGCCGTACGGTTCGACCGCGGAGGGATGGTTGTGCGACTCGATCCGAAGGGCGTAGGCATGCCGACGGTCGAACTCCATCACGCCGGCATCGCCGGTGCCCAGAACCCGAGGAACCGCGCGGAGACGACCGAAGGCGGCTCTCAGGAACCGTCTCGAGCTCTTGTAACTACAGTGCTCGCTCCAGCTCTGCGCCAACCCGGCGAGCTCCACGTCGGTCGGGTCGCGACCCTCGCGGCGGAAGTACGCCTGGATGCGGCGCAGCTCTTGGGCGTCGAACCCGAGCCCCCGCTCCGCCGAGATCGCGGCGAGCCCGGCGGCTCCGACAGTACGAAGCGGGATGACCGAGACGTGGGGAGCCCAATCGTCCATGGCGTCAAGCCGGCAAGGCGCGGACGCTCACCTGATGGACGACCGGGTTCGCGAGCAGGCGGTCGACCGCCTCCTGGGCCAGCTGCTGGGCCTCGCGCTCGGTCACGCCATCGAAGACGAGGTCGTAGATGCGGGCGGTGCGGACGTGGGGCACCGACGCGAAACCCAGCAGGCCGAGCGACTTCTCGACACTCCCGGCCTCGGCATCGAGCACCCCCGGCTTCAGCTCGACCCGCACCTCCATCGTGACGTGCGACTTCGAGGCCGGAGGCATCGAGCGGCGCTACGGGCGCGGGCAGATAATCCTGCGCCCGGCGGCCCCCCGAGCGCGGAGCGCCCGGCGTTCTTTCCTTGCTCGCCGCGTTCATCGCCGTTAAGTCCCACGGAGCAGTGGAACGCCGTGCGGCGCCGCTCCCCGACCCTCACCTCCCGCCGCGTGTACCGGCTTGGCCGGTTCGAAGTCCGGGAAGTACGGTGGCGGAGGCCCGGTGGGCGAGACGTCCGATTTCCCCTCGTGCGTGCCCCTTCCTTCGCGTGCGTCGTCCCCGTGACCGAGGACCGGCGCCTCGTGCTCGTCGAAAACCGCCATCCGGTGCCCGGGCTCCATCTGTGGGAGCTTCCCGGGGGCCGGATGGAGCCGGGAGAGAGCCCCCGGACGGCGGCGCGTCGGGAGCTGCGCGAGGAGACGGGCTGGGATGCCCGTCGACTCACCCCGATCGGCCGCTACTTCCCGAACCCGCACTGGGGCGTCTTCGAGGGACACTTCTTCCTCGCGGAGGGCCTGCGACCGGGGGTCTCCCAGCCCGATCCGGGCGAGTCCCTTCGCCCTCGGCTCGTTCCGGTCGACCAAGTCTACCGGCGGCTCGAGCGCGGACGGCTCCCGGGCGGCAGCACGATGGTCGGCCTGTACCTGGCCATGCCGGAGCTCCGGAAGCGAGGCTGGCTCCGGTGAGCCCGGTCCCCCGCTCGGTCCCGGGGGAGGCGACGGTCGTGGGTCGGTGGGGTGCCCGTCACTCCGACGCGGTGGTGGGACGCTCCGCGCACCGTGGCGGACCCGTCGGGCCGCTCCACCCGCGTACCTAGATTGCCGTCCGTCCCCAAAACCTATATACCGAACCTTTCTCGGCCCGCCGGCGCGGTGGGGGGCCGGC
>JASHXS010000019.1 GCA_030043405.1 Thermoplasmata archaeon
CTCGCGCGCCGAAGGGCTTGGCCCCGATGGGTGGGTGCCCTCGCACTCGCGGGAGTGCTCCTCCTTACGACAATGGGGAGCACGTCCGGGGGGTTCTCCTCGGGGGCGACGGCCCGGAACCTCCCCTGGACCACTGCATGGGAGGCGACGAACTCCGGAGTGACGCCCCTTCAGAGCGAAGGGCTCACCCTGAACGCGAGCCACTCAGCGGTCGGTGCGCTCCTCGCTGCGAACGGATCGGGGCTCCGGGCGAATTCGACGGTCACGTTCACCGTCGGAAATCAGTCCGCCGCCTCCAGTTGTGCCACCGACGCGAATGGGAGCTTCCCGGCGGCAGGCCGGGCCTGCGACTTCACTGTCCCCTCCGTACCCGCGGGCGAGGAAGGGGTCACGGCGACCACCTCCGGGTACCGCTTCACGGACGAGATACCGGTGGGCTCGGGCCCCTTCGGGGATGCCTATGACGCGAACACAAGCGAAGTCTTCGTAGCGGATTCCGACGGAGAGAACGTCAGTGTCATCAACGACACCACGCAGACGGCGGTCGCCAGTATCCCGGTGGGCTCGGAGCCTCTCGCCCTCGCCGCGGACCCGGCCGACGGACGCGTCTACGTCGCCAACTATGGGTCCGACAACGTGAGCGTGTTGCGGGACTCCAACAACTCGGTGGTCACGTCCGTACCGGTGGGCACCTTTCCGTACGC
Organism: Thermoplasmata archaeon; assembly: GCA_030043405.1. Classification (GTDB taxonomy): domain Archaea; phylum Thermoplasmatota; class Thermoplasmata; order Lutacidiplasmatales; family UBA184; genus Lutacidiplasma. The sequence goes on from JASHXS010000019.1 coordinate 705, forward strand.
CCTCGCGTACGACTCCGCGAACCAGACGATCTTTGTCGCCGACTCGGACTCTGATGCGGTCAGCGTGATCTCGACGGCGACGGATGCGGTGACCGCCACGGTGGCCGTCGGGTGGAATCCAATCGCGCTCAGCTATGACCCGGCCCAGAACTGGGTACTGGTCGCCAACGAATACTCGGAGAACCTCTCCGTGATCGACGCCTCCAACGACTCCGTCCTCCACACCGTCACCCTCTCCTACGAACCAATCGCCCTGGGATACGACGCGGCGACGGGGGAGACGTTCATCGGGAGTTCTAGCACGACGCTGCAGGCCCTCAACGACTCGACCCTCGACGTCGTGGACAATGTGACCCTCCCGGGCGGCGCGGTCGACAGCATCGGAGCGGCCCCCGTGACGGGGGAAATCCTCGTCGTGTGCGGGACCGACCCGTACTATCTCGTGGTCATCTCGGGGTTCTCGAGCACGGTCCTGTACTCGCTCCGGGTGCCGAATTATCCCGGCCAGGTCGCGCTCGACACCCGGATCCAAGAAGCCTACGTACCGGACCTGAGTGGGGACGGCGTCTATCGATTCGACGTTCCGGCCGTCCTGCACGCATCCCTGACCGTTCTCCCCGGGCTGACGCTCCCGGCGCAGTTGGACTCCAACTGGAACGTTGCGTTCAACGGGAGTGGCTTTGCGGCCGATCGCCCGCTGACGACCTTTTCCCTGGGCTCAGTGCGACTGACCTGCGAGACCGCGACCGTCGGCACCTGTTCCGGGGGCGCCCTCCAGACGTCCTGGGACGGCTCGGTCCGGGCCACCTTCCGAGCTCCCTCGTCCCCGGTGCCGCTCACGCTCACGTTCCTCGTGAACGATTCCGTGGGCGATTCGGCCAACCTCTCCGTCGTGCTCGAGCCCGCGCTGGCGGTGGGGGTCCCCGAGTCCAGCCACTCCTCGGTCGATCTGGGTCAGTCCGTCGAGTTCCTGGCGGCGCCGGAGTACGGGTCGGCACCATACTCCTACTGGTGGAGCGGCCTCCCGGCCGGGTGCGCGGGCGCGACGGCGACGATCTCCTGCACGCCCACCGCCGCGGGTGGCACCGAAGTGTCCGTGCAGGTGAACGACTCCCTCGGCGAAACGAACACGAGCCCCGCGCTCCTCTTCGAGGTCTACCAAGACCCGACCATCGGCCTCCCCGCGGCCAGCTCCCCTTGGCTGGCCCTCGGTTCCTCGGTCGCCTTCTCCGCGAACGTGTCGAACGGCGCTCCCGGGTATACGTTCGCCTGGTCGGGCTTACCCCCAGGATGCGCCGGCGCCGTTTCCCCCCTCATCTGCACGCCGACCGCGGCCGGCCCCTACTCGATCTCGGTGGTGGCGACCGACGGCGACAACGAGACGGTCCGTAGCGGTGTCCTGGCGTTCGCGGTCTATCAGTATCCCATCGACGTGACCGCGTCCAGCAACCGTTCGTCGGTCGACCCGGGGCAGGCCGTAGAATTCAGCGCGCAGGCCACCCTCGGCACCGGTACCTATCGGTATCTGTGGCAGAATCTCCCGGCCGGATGCGCCGAGGACGCGGCGCTGGTCCGCTGCGCACCGGTGACCCCGGGCTTCTACAACTTTTCCGTGATCGCGACCGACGCGAACGGGTTCTCGTCCCAGGCGGGTCCGTACCTATTCATCGTGGACTCGAGCCCCTCGGTGGAGCTCTCGGCCAGCCGCGTGCTGCTCGACCAGGGACAGACGGTGACGTTCGACGCGGTGGGGTCGAATGGGTCGGGCGGGTTCTCGTACCTGTGGAAGGGCCTGCCACCCGGCTGCGGCGGGGCAGCGGGTCTTCTGCCCTGCGACGCGGGAGGCACCGGTCAGTTCACCGTCTCGGTCGTCGCCACCGACTCCGACGGCGGCATGGCGACCTCGAACTCGGTCATCGTCACGGTCCTCCCCGAACTCTCGATGAACGTCACGGTCACCCCCGTCAGCCCGGCGGCGGGCGACTCGGCCCAGCTCTCCGTCGTCGCGAGCGGGGGACTCTCCCCGTACCACTATGCCTGGTCCTTTGGGGACGGGACGTACGGGTCGAC
>JASHXS010000146.1 GCA_030043405.1 Thermoplasmata archaeon
GTCCAAGATCCCCAGGTCGACGCCGATGGTGCCGGCGATCGCCCGGAGCTCGTCGGCGCGACGGAGGAGTTCTTTCACCCACGTCCAGTCCTGCCCGACCTTCGTGAGCAACGCTTCGCCTCGCTTCAGGACCTGCGCCGCGGGCTCCGGCGTCCCGGCGGCGAGCGACTGTTGGACCGTCTCCTGGATCTGCTGGATGGGGAAGCTGGGGAGACCGTCGACCTCGAGTTGGTGCGCCCGCTGGGTCAACACGTCGAGGCGCTGCCTCAACTCGATCACCTTGGGGGATTCCGTCGGCATCGACTAGGCCCCCGAGGGTTCCGCGGAGAGCATGCGCATCAGCCGGGCCAGCGTCCGGTCGGCCTCCGCGAGCTCGCGACCCTTCAGCAGTTCGGTGGCGCTGCGGATCTCGATCGCCGCCTCCCGGGCCGTCTCGCTGTCCGGTGGAAGCGTGCGGACGCGAGCCGCCAGGGACCGCGCCTTCTTCAGCAGGCGATCCAGCGTCTCGGACTCCGTCTCCGGCACGGGAGTCGGGGCCTCCGCTCCCGCGGGGGCCGGGACCTCCTCTTCTCGGATCGCGTCGATCTGTTGACGCAGTTCCCGTACGCTCTGGATCGCCTCGGGGAGTCGGCCCTTCTTCAGGTGGCGGCTCGCCTCGACGTGGAGGCGACGGGCCACGGCGCTCGGCACGTGCTCCTCGGGGTAGGCGTCCAGGGTGGCTCCGTGCCGGCCGAGCTCCTCCTCCAGCGTGGAGGGGATCGCTTCGTGGAGGAGCATCAGGGCCTGGGCGGCGGACTGCGCGAGCTCGTCGAGGGTCTCCTCGGTGAGTCGGGGCGCCGCGAGGCGGTCCCGGATCTCTTCGATCTCTCCGGAAATCTCGCCGAGCGGCAGGCCCAGGTCGGCGGCCTCGTTCCGGAGGCTTTCGATCTGGGAGAGCAGTCCCTGGAGCCCCTTCAGGTCCGCCTCGAAGGCGCCGAGCCGACGCTCCGCCTCCAGCAGGTGGGTGGTCGCCTCATCGCGGTGGTTCGCCGCGAGCTCGTCCGAGATCCGCTCGAGCTCGGTCCCGAGCGCCAGCCGTACGCCACTCTTCTGGAGCGCATCCTTTCGCTCGGTCAGGGATCGCAGGCGTTGCTCGAGGAGTTCGTCGAGTTCGCGTTCCAGCCGCGACTGCGCCCCTCGGAGGGTCTCTAGCGCCTCGCCCTCGCGGCCTTCCGCCTCGCTGAGAGCGGCCTGGCACATCTCGCTCGTCGCATCCGGGAGGGATCGTCCCAGTTCGCGGACGATCTCCATCTTCTCGCGGAGGTCGCGACTGATCCGGCTGGACAGCTCGGCCTGGGGCGACGTGACCCGGGCCGCCCGAGGAGGTGACTCCGGGGCGACCGGCTCCGCGGCGAGGGCCGCCGAGGTGGACTCGATGGAGCGCAGACCCTCGATCGCGAGCGCGGTCGGGAATCCACAGACCGTACAGTGGAGCCCGGTGGCGCTGATGGGCTGTTCGCAGATGGGACAGCTGGATGGCACGAGTAGGACCTAACCACCGTAGAGACGTAAATCGCGGGCTAAATCTCTTGGGATGCCCGTGTCGTGACCCGTTCATCCTCGGGGGGCCGGTTATCCGACTTGCGTGTCCCGGGCTTGGGCCACGCCGGTTCGTTCGCGTAGCTGCTGGTAGAGGGGTAGGACCCGCTCGTACCGGGCCTCGCCTTCGATGTAGTCCCAATCCAAGCCGCCCCCGAACTCCTGCGCGAGCGCGACGGCTTGGTCGAACCGCTCCTCCGATTTCTCCTGGGCGGCCATAACAAGCCGGTGGCTGACGAGGTACTCAACGGGGCCCAACAAGACGGGGCCGAAGGGAGTGGGCTCTTCCCGGGGCGGTAGGCCCGACTTGTCGTGCGGCCCGACAAGGTCTACATTGCCCAGTCCGTCCTTCACCCAATAACGACGGTGGCCCCTACCCGCTTCCTCGGCGAAACCCCATCGCTTGAGGACGGCGGAGATGCGGGCCCCCTCGCCTATGACGTCGATGTCCTCGGAGACATAGCGGTCGCTCCCGAGGTAGATCTCGATGGCCGATCCACCGACGATTAGGAGGCTTCCCTCGAGCCGGGTCTCCTTCGTGAGGAGGGCGCCGAACCACGCAGCCGTTCGCCTTGGGTTCTTGCCGACTGGAGGGCGGCGTCGAACGCCTTACCGTCCATGGGCGACGCTCGGGCGCATCCCGTGTCGGACGAGAATCTCGTCCTTCTCGAGGCGGCGGGCCACGTCGGCTTTAGTCTTGGGGCGAGGATGGGACGTGCTGAAATCGGGAGGCGGAAAACCCCGCAGGCGGTCGTAGAGTGACTCTACGTGCCCTGGCCTTACCGTCTCTCTCGCCATGTCGCTTACCTCGCTGCTTCTTACCGACGGACGAGTATAAGAAGTGGAGCGCCCCCGAGGAGCGCGGGGCGTGGAGGCATTCCACGCCCCACCATCGCCCAAGGGGATCTCCCCTAGGGTCCCGCCGCTCATCCCCCGGAAAAAGTCGGAACGATCGTCAGCCGGGTCGAACTCTCGAGCACCAGGTCGAGGGGGACGGGGATGTCGTCTTGCAGGACAGCAGCACCCTCCGGGCGCAGTCCGACGGCCCGGACCGCCTCCCGGACCTGTACTCCCGCCGGGAAAGTGAGACGACGTCGTTCGGACCGGCCCGCTCGCGCCAGCTCGACCTCCAACGTGATCATCGGCCGGCCCGGGGCGCTGAGGGGGAGAGTCTCCGCCGTCGGGGTCCCGTCCCCGGCGGCCTTTGAACTCCCGCGATGCATACGCACCACCAGATCTCGAATCTGGCGCCTTGGCCGAGCTAGGCTACCTCAGCACCGGGGAGGGGGGAGTCGTGGGCCGCTTTAG